>NZ_CM142176.1:0-155000 GCF_054861215.1 Streptococcus sp. KHUD_018 | reverse complement strand
TTTTGCCGAGTTCCTTAACGAGAGTTCTCTCGCTCACCTGAGGCTACTCGCCTCGACTACCTGTGTCGGTTTGCGGTACGGGTAGAGTATGTTTAACGCTAGAAGCTTTTCTTGGCAGTGTGACGTCACTAACTTCGCTACTAAACTTCGCTCCCCATCACAGCTCAATGTTATAGAACTAAGCATTTGACTCAATTCACACCTCACTGCTTAGACAGACACTTCCATTCGTCTGCTTTAGTTAGCCTACTGCGTCCCTCCATCACTACATACTCTAGTACAGGAATATCAACCTGTTGTCCATCGGATACACCTTTCGGTCTCTCCTTAGGTCCCGACTAACCCAGGGCGGACGAGCCTTCCCCTGGAAACCTTAGTCTTACGGTGGACAGGATTCTCACCTGTCTTTCGCTACTCATACCGGCATTCTCACTTCTATGCGTTCCAGCACTCCTCACGGTATACCTTCATCACACATAGAACGCTCTCCTACCATACCTATAAAGGTATCCACAGCTTCGGTAAATTGTTTTAGCCCCGGTACATTTTCGGCGCAGGGTCACTCGACTAGTGAGCTATTACGCACTCTTTGAATGAATAGCTGCTTCTAAGCTAACATCCTAGTTGTCTGTGCAACCCCACATCCTTTTCCACTTAACAATTATTTTGGGACCTTAGCTGGTGGTCTGGGCTGTTTCCCTTTCGACTACGGATCTTAGCACTCGCAGTCTGACTGCCGACCATAATTCATTGGCATTCGGAGTTTATCTGAGATTGGTAATCCGGGATGGACCCCTCACCCAAACAGTGCTCTACCTCCAAGAATCTTTATGTCGACGCTAGCCCTAAAGCTATTTCGGAGAGAACCAGCTATCTCCAAGTTCGTTTGGAATTTCTCCGCTACCCACAAGTCATCCAAGCACTTTTCAACGTGCCCTGGTTCGGTCCTCCAGTGCGTCTTACCGCACCTTCAACCTGCTCATGGGTAGGTCACATGGTTTCGGGTCTACGACATGATACTAATGCGCCCTATTCAGACTCGGTTTCCCTGTGGCTCCGTCTCTTCAACTTAACCTCGCATCATATCGTAACTCGCCGGTTCATTCTACAAAAGGCACGCTCTCACCCATTAACGGGCTCGAACTTGTTGTAGGCACACGGTTTCAGGTTCTATTTCACTCCCCTCCCGGGGTGCTTTTCACCTTTCCCTCACGGTACTGGTTCACTATCGGTCACTAGGGAGTATTTAGGGTTGGGAGATGGTCCTCCCAGATTCCGACGGGATTTCTCGTGTCCCGCCGTACTCAGGATACTGCTAGGTACAAAGACTATTTTAAATACGAGGCTGTTACTCTCTTTGGCTGATCTTCCCAAATCATTCTTCTATAATCTTTGAGTCCACATTGCAGTCCTACAACCCCGAAGAGTAAACTCTTCGGTTTGCCCTCCTGCCGTTTCGCTCGCCGCTACTAAGGCAATCGCTTTTGCTTTCTCTTCCTGCAGCTACTTAGATGTTTCAGTTCACTGCGTCTTCCTCCTCACACCCTTAACAGATGCGGGTAACAGGTAGTACCTGTTGGGTTCCCCCATTCGGAAATCCCTGGATCATCGCTTACTTACAGCTACCCAAGGCATATCGTCGTTTGTCACGTCCTTCTTCGGCTCCTAGTGCCAAGGCATCCACCGTGCGCCCTTATTAACTTAACCTTATTTTCTGACCTTTCAGTCAGTAACTCTTTTAATACTACAGCGTTTCGGTTTATTTTCTTGTTACTATTTGATATAGATATTCAATTTTCAATGTGCATTACTTGGTGATCTCTCACCAATGGAGCCTAGCGGGATCGAACCGCTGACCTCCTGCGTGCAAAGCAGGCGCTCTCCCAGCTGAGCTAAGGCCCCACAAGACCTCTCAAGACTAAACAAGACCAATGCGCAGTTCCTTATCCTTAGAAAGGAGGTGATCCAGCCGCACCTTCCGATACGGCTACCTTGTTACGACTTCACCCCAATCATCTATCCCACCTTAGGCGGCTGGCTCCTTACGGTTACCTCACCGACTTCGGGTGTTACAAACTCTCGTGGTGTGACGGGCGGTGTGTACAAGGCCCGGGAACGTATTCACCGCGGCGTGCTGATCCGCGATTACTAGCGATTCCGACTTCATGTAGGCGAGTTGCAGCCTACAATCCGAACTGAGACTGGCTTTAAGAGATTAGCTTGCCGTCACCGGCTTGCGACTCGTTGTACCAGCCATTGTAGCACGTGTGTAGCCCAGGTCATAAGGGGCATGATGATTTGACGTCATCCCCACCTTCCTCCGGTTTATTACCGGCAGTCTCGCTAGAGTGCCCAACTGAATGATGGCAACTAACAATAGGGGTTGCGCTCGTTGCGGGACTTAACCCAACATCTCACGACACGAGCTGACGACAACCATGCACCACCTGTCACCTCTGTCCCGAAGGAAAACTCTATCTCTAGAGCGGTCAGAGGGATGTCAAGACCTGGTAAGGTTCTTCGCGTTGCTTCGAATTAAACCACATGCTCCACCGCTTGTGCGGGCCCCCGTCAATTCCTTTGAGTTTCAACCTTGCGGTCGTACTCCCCAGGCGGAGTGCTTAATGCGTTAGCTGCGGCACTAAACCCCGGAAAGGGTCTAACACCTAGCACTCATCGTTTACGGCGTGGACTACCAGGGTATCTAATCCTGTTTGCTCCCCACGCTTTCGAGCCTCAGCGTCAGTTACAAGCCAGAGAGCCGCTTTCGCCACCGGTGTTCCTCCATATATCTACGCATTTCACCGCTACACATGGAATTCCACTCTCCCCTCTTGCACTCAAGTTAAACAGTTTCCAAAGCGTACTATGGTTAAGCCACAGCCTTTAACTTCAGACTTATCTAACCGCCTGCGCTCGCTTTACGCCCAATAAATCCGGACAACGCTCGGGACCTACGTATTACCGCGGCTGCTGGCACGTAGTTAGCCGTCCCTTTCTGGTAAGATACCGTCACAGTGTGAACTTTCCACTCTCACACTCGTTCTTCTCTTACAACAGAGCTTTACGATCCGAAAACCTTCTTCACTCACGCGGCGTTGCTCGGTCAGACTTCCGTCCATTGCCGAAGATTCCCTACTGCTGCCTCCCGTAGGAGTCTGGGCCGTGTCTCAGTCCCAGTGTGGCCGATCACCCTCTCAGGTCGGCTATGTATCGTCGCCTTGGTGAGCCGTTACCTCACCAACTAGCTAATACAACGCAGGTCCATCTGGTAGTGATGCAATTGCACCTTTCAAACAGTTATCATGCAATAACTGCTATTATGCGGTATTAGCTATCGTTTCCAATAGTTATCCCCCGCTACCAGGCAGGTTACCTACGCGTTACTCACCCGTTCGCAACTCATCCAGAGAAGCAAGCTCCTCCTTCAGCGTTCTACTTGCATGTATTAGGCACGCCGCCAGCGTTCGTCCTGAGCCAGGATCAAACTCTCATTAAAAGTTTGAGTTCTCACTCATTTCTGTCACTGACAGATTTATTGTTTTTTTCATTGTTCAGTACTATAACCTCAGTTATAGTGCCCTGCACATTGGTTCGTCTTGTTCAGTTTTCAAAGGTCTTTGTCACTCAATCTCTCAAGCGACAACTATATTAGTATATCACAGCTGTTGACCTATGTCAACACTTTTTTGAAACTTTTTTTACTTTTTTCGTCCCTGCGATACACACATAGTCCGTACGGGATTCGAACCCGTGTTACCGCCGTGAAAAGGCGGTGTCTTAACCCCTTGACCAACGGACCTTGAGCTTTTCAACTCTTTCTATTATACCTACTTTTTACACTTTGTCAAGATCTTTTTTAATCTCCTATACAAATTTTTCTATGATAATAGAAAAGAGCCAGTTTAACTGACTCTCTCTATTTTGTTTGCCAATTAGTCGCGCGTTCCTCTCCCCACCAGTAAGGGATCAATTCGGCAACCTTGATTGTTTTTCTTGCTTCGTAGTCCATCATGAACTCTGCTTCTTTATTTTCAGCATTCAATTCTAAGAGAAATTCTCTGCATGCGCCACAGGGCATACCCGAACTTTCACCGTAAGGCGGTTTATCTCGAAAAGCGAGGATTTTCTTAACTTTGGTTTGTCCTGAAAATTGATACATATTGAAGAGAGCTGCTCGTTCTGCACAAAGATGAAAAACGCCACAAGTGCCCTCCATACAAAATCCTGTGAATATCTGACCATCTTCCGCTTCTACCGCGGCAACGACATGGTTAGCATAAACAAAGTCAGAAACTACATGAGGATTGTATAAGGTTCGTGCTTCTTCGTACATCTTTTCCCATGTATCCATCGGAAGTCCTTTTTATTTAGAAATCTCTTTCAGCATGTTCTCGATATGCTGGATAGATTTCTCGCGGCCTAACAGGTAAATGGTATCTGGCAATTCTGGTCCATGCATTTCACCTGATACAGCAATACGAATAGGCATAAAGAGAGTCTTGCCCTTGATACCTGTTTCTTTTTGGACTGCTTTGATTTGTGGGAAGATGTTTTCTGTCACAAATTCTTCATCTGTCATTGCTTCTAGTTTCGCTTTGAAGGCTTCTAGAACAACAGGAACGGTTTCTCCTGACATGACCTCGCGCTCAGCGTCTGTCAACTCTGGGAAATCTGCAAAGAAAAGATCTGTCAATGGAACGATTTCATCCACTGACTTCATCTGTGGCTTGTAGAGTTCTACCATTTTCTCTGACTTGTCAGTCAAACGCCCTGCTTCTTCTAAGTAAGGTTTAGCCATTTCAAAGATTGTCGCAAGATCAGCTCTCTTGATGTAGTCATTGCTCATCCAGTCTAGTTTCTTCTGATCGAAGGCTGCAGGAGACTTGCTGAGGCGGTTTTCATCAAAGAGTTTAATCAATTCCTCACGAGAGAAGATTTCGTCTTCCCCACCAGGGTTCCAGCCAAGAAGGGCAATAAAGTTAAAGACAGCTTCTGGAAGATAGCCTTTCTTACGGTAGTCTTCGATAAACTGAAGGGTGTTGGTGTCGCGTTTAGACAATTTTTTACCCGTTTCAGAGTTGATGATCAAAGTCATGTGACCAAACTCTGGTGCTTCCCAACCAAGAGCCTCATAAACCATAAGCTGTTTGGGTGTATTGGCAATGTGGTCGTCTCCACGGATAACATGGGAAATTTGCATGTCGTGGTCATCGATGACAACAGCAAAGTTGTAAGTTGGGTAACCGTCTTTCTTTTGGATTACCCAGTCGCCACCGATGTTACCACCTTCAAATTCGATATCTCCTTTGACCATATCATGCCATTTGTAGATACCAGATTCATTAACAGCCAAACGAACCGTTGGGATGATTCCTGCTTCTTCACGTTCTGCGATATAAGCTGCTTTTTCTTCTTCGCTCATGCCAAGGTATTCATTGATGTAGCGTGGTGTTTCGCCAGCTGCTTCTTGGCGTTCGCGTTCAGCCGCCAACTCTTCTTCTGTAACGTAAGATTTGTAGGCCTTTCCTTCGGCTAGCAATTGGTCGATGTACTTTTGATAGAGTTCCAAACGCTCTGATTGGCGATAGTTTTCATGAGTTTCTGGGCTCTCATCCCAATCCATGCCCAACCAGCGAAGATTTTCAAGCTGTGAGCGTTCACCGTCTTCGACGTGGCGCTTACGGTCAGTATCCTCGATACGGATGATAAAAGTTCCACCATGATGGCGTGCGTAAAGGTAGTTAAACAATGCTGTACGGGCATTTCCGATGTGTAGTAGTCCTGTTGGACTTGGTGCGTAGCGTACGCGGATATCTTTTAACATAGTTTCTCCTATAAAGTCTCTAGGCGTCTGCCTTTTTGCTTTCTATATTATATCACAAGTCTCGCCTGAGTCCAATGTCTACGAATAAAGAGAGTAAAAAAGAGTGGACAAGCCACTCTTTTCTTCTATTATAGACGCGCGTTAAGCTCTTTGCTCAATTCTTCAAATCCTGGTTTTCCAAGAAGGGCAAACATGTTGCGTTTGTAAGCTTCGACACCTGGTTGGTCAAATGGGTTGATAGCATTCAAGTAACCTGAAAGGGCGATGGCCAATTCGAAGAAGTAGATAGTGTAACCAAGAGTGAAAGCATCTTGCTCAGGAAGAGTCACGTACATGTTTGGTACATCACCGTCAGTGTGGGCAAGAAGAACACCGTCAGTCGCTTTTTTGTTTACAAAGTCAACGTCTTTTCCTTGAAGGTAACCAAGTCCGTCAAGATCTTCTTCCAAAGTAGGGATAATCACGTTCTTGCGCGGTTTGTCAACACGGACAACTGTTTCAAACATGATGCGAGTTCCTTCTTGGATAAATTGACCAAGTGAGTGCAAGTCGGTTGAGAAGTTTGCTGAAGTTGGGTAAATTCCTTTTTGGTCTTTCCCTTCTGACTCACCAGCCAATTGTTTCCACCATTCTGAGAAGTATTGAAGTGATGGCTCGTAGTTTACCAAGATTTCAGTGGCGTAGCCTTTGCGGTAAAGGATGTTACGAACGGCTGCATATTGGTAAGCTTCATTCTCAGCAATCTTGTCTGAAGTATAGTCTTTACGAGCTGCATTCGCACCTTCCATAAGAGCTTTGATGTCTGCACCTGATGCTGCGATTGGAAGCAATCCAACTGCTGTCAAGACTGAGAAGCGTCCACCGATGTCATCTGGAACAACAAATGTTTCCCAACCGTTAGCATCTGCTTCAACCTTAACAGCACCTTTTTGGCGGTCAGTTGTTGCATAGATACGTTTGTTTGCTTCTTCTTGACCGTATTTCTTAACCAAGAGTTCTTTAAAGACACGGAAAGCAATGGCTGGTTCAGTTGTTGTACCTGATTTAGAAATCACGTTTACTGAGAAGTCTTTGTCAGCTACGTACTCTACCAAGTCAGCAAGGTAAGTAGATGAGATTGAGTTTCCAGCGTAAAGGATTTGTGGCGCTTTGCGTTCTTCTTTTGTTTGCAAGTTTGCAAAGTGATGGTTCAAGAAGTCGATGGCTGCTTTGGCACCAAGGTAAGATCCACCGATACCGATTACAACCAAGACATCGCTATCTGACTTGATTTGCTCAGCAGCTTTCAAGATGCGGTCGAATTCTTCACGGTCGTAGTTTTCAGGAAGGTCCAACCAACCCAAAAAGTCGCTGCCAGCACCAGTTCCTTTACGAATCAATTCGTCTGCAGCCGTTACTTGTGCTTGCATGTATTCCACTTCATGTGGGGCAACAAATTTGTCTAAAACTTTTGAATAATCAAATTTAATATGTGACATGATATTCCTCCAAAATTTCTTCTTTTCTATCATAACGCTTACCTTCGATTTTTTCAAGCTTTTTTATTTAATTTGCCCAATTTTTATCAGAATTCAAACGTTTGCGTAAATTTGCTAAAATATAAAAAATCTGAAAGGACGAATAAAAACGGCTAGAGTCTCTAACCGTTACAATTCATTTAATAAATACTCAAATAGTTCTAAATTGCCGTCTTCTTCATTGACCAGAAACTCTGGATGCCACTGCAAACCGATGATACGGTGCTCGTCGATAGACTCAATCGCTTCAATAGTCTGGTCTCGAGGATCCACCGCAGTCACACGGAAATTAGGTGCCAGATCTTTGATACTTTGACGATGGACTGAGTTGACCTGACTTTCTTTGCCAAACAACTTGGCCACCACGCTTCCTTCCACTGTCTCAATAGAATGAGAGGTTCCAAAAGGCAAACCTTGCCAGTGACCTTCAATTTCTTGGTGAAGAGTGCCGCCAAAAGCAACATTGACCAGCTGAACCCCACGGCAGATTGCCAAAATGGGCTTATTCTGATGAAGTGCTTCTCTCAAGAGTGCCAATTCAAATTCATCACGGACTAGATTGTAATCGTCGCTCTCAATGGTCTTTTTCTCTCCATAAAACTGAGGATGAACATTTTGCCCACCTGTCAAGATGAGTTTGTCGATCATTTCCACATAATCGCGCACAATGGACTCATCTCCTACAGGAATCACTAAAGGGAGACCACCGACTTGACGAATGCTCTCTGCAAATTTACAGGATACAGATGAGTGGATGTTTTTCCCTTCTGCATCTACAGGACATAGATTTGCAGCAACTCCTACAACCGTTCTAGCCATGATGTGTCTCCTTTCGATTTTCTTGCGACAGTCTTATCTTATCACTCCAACCCTTTCCTGTCTAATATGTTTTTTTAAAGACCGTGATAAGTATTTTTTATGGACAAGAAAAAGCTGCCCACGAGGACAACTTTTTTATTCGAAGACAAATTGATTGTGATACAGTTCTGAGTAGAAGCCACCGAGTTTGAGCAACTCGTGATGATTTCCACGTTCAATGACCTCTCCATCTTTGAGGACAATAATCTGATCGGCATTGAGGATGGTCTTGAGACGATGGGCAATGACAAAGCTGGTTCGACCTGCTACTACTGCCTCCATGGCATGCTGAATCTTGCTTTCTGTTACAGTATCGACATTGGAAGTCGCTTCATCTAAGATTAGGACTTGAGGATCTGTCATCAAGGTTCGAGCGATGGAAATCAATTGTTTCTGCCCAGTTGAGAAGATATTTTGCTCATCATCAATAAGGGTATCATACTTATCAGGCAAGCTTTCGATGTAGTCATGAATATGAGTTGCCTTGGCAGCTGCTTCGACCATTTCCTGACTGGCATCTGGCACACCGAAGCGGATATTGTCCCGAATCGTTCCACTAAACAAGACCGAATCCTGCAAGACAATACCGACCTTGCTCCGTAGGCTGTCCAAGTCGTAGTCACGGATGTCTGTGCCGTCAAAATAAATACCACCAGCATCGACATCATAAAAGCGATTGATGAGGTTCATGATGGTCGTTTTCCCCGAGCCAGTCGGACCAACAACAGCTA
Organism: Streptococcus sp. KHUD_018; assembly: GCF_054861215.1. The sequence goes on along the minus strand of NZ_CM142176.1, from coordinate 146,067 downwards.
TCATCTGCCCTTTAGGAGCTGAAATGCTAACATCTTTCAAAATCGGCTTGTCAGGCAAATAAGAGAAATCAATATGACTGATTTCAACACCTTCTCGCAATTCCGTAAAGGCAGGTGCATTTTGCGGACGAATCTCTTCTTCTGCATCAAACATTTCTTGGATACGATCTGCCCCAGTAAAGGCCAACTGGAGACTCCCCCAGCTAGCAGCCACCTGAATAATCGGCTGATAGTACTGCTGAGAAAATTGGGTAAACATGACGATCAAACCAAGGGCTGTCGTTGTTTCGATACTTGGATCGTTTAGCAAGACAGCCGAACCTGCAAAAATGACGATGGCCGTATTGACCAAGCTCATCCCATTCATAACTGGAAAGAGGATACCTGAGAACATTCTTCCTTTAAAGGTTGCCATGCGCACGCGCTCATTTTGCTCCACAAAGCCTGCTACGATGTCGTCTTGAATCCCTTGTACGATAACAACTTTCTGTCCTGAAATACTTTCGTCCATGTAGGCATTGAGTTTCCCAACCTCTTTTTGCTGGAGATTGGTGTACTTGCGAGCCATTTTCACAATGAAGACCAGCATGAGAAAGGCCACCGGAGTACTGGCTACCGTTATCAGAGCTAGTGTCACATTTTTTGAAAACATGACAAAAATCAAACCGATGTAAAGAGCAATATTGCTCATAACTTGAACTAGACTTTCATTGAAGGCTTGAAGGATGTTATCCAAGTCACTAGTGAAGCGAGAAAGGATGTCACCATCCTGATGGCGATCAAAGAAAGAAACCGTCAAACGGGAAAGTTTGCCAAAAAGACCCTTACGCATCTCATTTGTAGACTCAGCAATCACACGAGTCATCAAGGCCATGTAAATCAAGCTAGACACAACCAAGACAAGGACAACCAGAGCTAGATTTAGCATCAAAGCCGACAAATTTTGCCAGACTAGTTCTGAAGTCCCATTTTGATAAGCCAGAACCAGATTAGCGAGCTCCGTGACTGCTTGACCTGAAAAAACAGGAAAGAGGGCTTGGGCAATTGTCGCAACCGCAACCATCAGAATCACAATGGCAAAGGAGAGCTTGTAAACTTTAAAATAATTCCAGAAAAATCGAACTGTTTTCATCTTATTCCTCCTTTCCCTTTTGTGTTTCGTAGATTTCACGATAGACGGCATTGCTAGCTACCAAGTCTGCGTGCCTTCCTTCTCCAATCAAGCGTCCGTGATCCAAGACCAAAATCTTGTCTGCATGGACGACTGAACTGATCTTTTGAGCGATGATAATCGTTGTTGTCCCTTTCAGGTCTTTGTTCAAAGCTTCCTGCACGAGTCTCTCTGACTTGGCATCCAAGGCCGAAGTTGAATCGTCAAAAATCAGGATACGGGGATTGCTGACAATCCCACGGGCAATGGACATCCGTTGTTTTTGTCCACCAGAAAAATTGGTGCCACGTTCTTCGACCTGACTCTCAAATTTGTTTTCCATGCGTCCGATAAATTCGCTGGCTTGGGCGATTCGTGCTGCACGTTCCAGTTCGGACACGCTGGCATTTCCTTTCCCTTGACGGAGATTATCCGCAATGGTTCCACTAAAGAGAATAGCCCGTTGCAAGACAATGGAGACTGTTTTACGCAAGGTTCCCTCGCTGACGTCTCGAATGTCCTTGCCACCAATCTTGATAGAACCCTCCTGTGGGTCAAAAAGTCGTGGAATTAGCTGAGCCAAGGTGGACTTCCCTGCTCCAGTCGCTCCAACAACACCGACCATCTGACCAGGTGCAACTTCAAAACTTACATTCTTAAGCATGGGCTCTTCATCGGTAGGATAAGTGAAGGTCACATTTTCAAAAGAGAGACTTCCTTCTAGATCCTCATCTGGAAGATCCTTAAAAGTCATCGCTGGTTCGGTATCTAGAACCTCACGGATACGCATCATCGAAATCATAGCCCGACTGACAGAATTCCCTAAAAATCCAACCATGACGATTGTAAAGATAATCTGACTGAGATAGTTAACAAAGGAAGCAATAGAACCAACGACTGACGGATCCGACTGAGCCATTCCCGCAACCAACCAGATGGAGAGGAAAACCGCTCCGTACCCAATGAGCATCATAAAAGGTTCCACTACTGAAAAGGCATAGCCAATATAAATATTTTGTCCCAGAAGCTCATCTGAGACCTCAGTAAACTTGTCAAATTGCTCTTTTTCCTGCACAAAGGATTTGACCACACGCACACCACGTAGATTTTCCTTGGCGATGGCATTAATTCGTTCAAGAAGAGTTTGAAACTTGGCGAAGCGCGGCCCCATCATCCCCATCATGATACCTGTAAGCGCAAAAATCAGCACTACCATAAGGACAATTACCCACCAAAGTGAAGGCAGGGTGTGAACCGCTAAGATAAAGGAACCAATAAAAAGCAAAGGAAGACGGAAAAGGATTTGGAAAACCATCATCACCATGTTCTGAATTTGGTTGATATCATTGGTCATGCGGACAACCAGATTCCCAGCATTAAACCGCTCAATGTTGGCATAAGAAAAGGTTTGGATCTTACGAAAAGCATCTTCCCGAAGATCCGAAGATACTCCCTGAGCGATATAGGCTGCAAGAATAACATTGACACCACCTGCAACCAGACCCACGAGGGCTACTCCTATCAACCATGCCCCAATACTATAAATAGCCTCATGTTGGCCAGCCAGTAGAGCATCTAAAACCTCCTGCAAATAGCGAGGTTGCAAGAGCGAGCTCGCAACCATCAAGCCTGTCATCACAAAGGATGCCAATGCTTGCCATTTATAGGCTTTAATTTTTTCAATCAGCATACTTCCTCCTAATCAGATAGACAAAAGGGAGTGACGAAATTCGCCAGCTCCTCTCATTCTTTCATGTTGATGCTATTCTAGCAAAAAAGAGGAATCTTGTCAAAGGCGTTTTCTTATTATAAATTAGTGCGCTTTCACTCGCAAGTAATGCATGAAAAGGCTTTTTATGGTAAAATGAAAAGAAGAACTCTTAAAAGGAGGAGAAGATGAAGAAACAAACCATCGCTGTCTTGGGTCCTGGCTCTTGGGGAACTGCCCTTTCGCAGGTTCTAAACGACAATGGACACGAGGTTCGCATTTGGGGAAATATTCCTGACCAAATCGATGAAATCAATAGCCAGCATACAAATAAACGCTACTTTAAAGACATCCTACTCGACGAAAACATCAAGGCCTACCATGACTTGGAAGAAACATTAAAGGATGTGGATGCTGTTTTATTTGTTGTCCCAACAAAAGTAACGAGACTGGTTGCCCAACAAGTAGCAAAGGTACTCGATCACAAGGTTGTCATCATGCATGCCTCCAAAGGCTTGGAACCAGATAGTCACAAACGTCTGTCAACTATTCTCGAAGAGGAAATTCCAGCTGACCTTCGTAGTGAAGTCGTCGTTGTTTCAGGACCTAGCCACGCTGAGGAAACCATTGTACGGGACATTACCTTGATCACTGCAGCCTCTAAAGACCTTGAAACTGCCCAGTACGTTCAAAATCTCTTTAGCAATCACTACTTCCGCCTCTATACCAATACGGATGTTATCGGGGTTGAAACCGCTGGTGCTCTTAAAAACATCATTGCAGTTGGTGCGGGTGCATTACATGGCCTAGGATTTGGCGACAATGCCAAGGCAGCCATCATTGCCCGCGGCTTGGCTGAAATCACCCGTCTAGGTGTCGCTCTTGGAGCTAATCCTCTGACTTATAGCGGTCTTTCTGGAGTTGGGGATTTGATCGTAACAGGGACATCTGTCCACTCTCGTAACTGGAGAGCAGGTGATGCCCTCGGTCGTGGAGAATCTCTCGCAGACATTGAAGCCAACATGGGCATGGTCATTGAAGGAATTTCAACGACTCGAGCAGCTTACGAATTAGCTCAGGAATTGGGTGTCTATATGCCAATCACACAAGCCATTTACCGAGTTATCTATGAAGGTGTCAATATCAAAGAAGCAATCACTGACATCATGAACAACGAATTTAAAGCAGAAAACGAATGGTCTTAGACCCTTATAGAAAGGAACATTATGAAACAAAAAGTCAGAAAAGCAGTCATCCCTGCCGCTGGATTGGGAACTCGTTTCCTCCCTGCAACTAAGGCCTTGGCCAAGGAAATGTTACCAATCGTAGACAAACCTACCATCCAATTTATCGTTGAAGAAGCCCTCAAATCTGGAATCGAAGATATCTTGGTTGTTACAGGTAAGTCAAAACGTTCCATCGAGGACCACTTTGACTCAAACTTCGAATTGGAATACAACCTCAAAGAAAAAGGGAAAACAGATCTTCTCAAGCTAGTTGATGAGACAACTGGCATGCGCCTGCATTTTATCCGCCAAACTCATCCACGCGGTCTCGGAGATGCTGTTTTGCAAGCCAAAGCTTTCGTCGGAAATGAACCTTTTGTCGTGATGCTTGGGGATGACTTGATGGATATCACTAATGAAAAGGCTGTTCCGCTCACCAAACAACTCATGGATGACTATGAACATACCCACGCGTCTACTATCGCTGTCATGCCAGTCCCTCACGATGAAGTATCTGCCTATGGAGTTATTGATCCACAAGGCGAAGGAAAAGATGGTCTTTACAGCGTTGAAACCTTCGTTGAAAAACCTGCGCCAGAAGACGCTCCTAGTGACCTTGCTATTATTGGACGCTACCTCCTCACACCTGAAATTTTCCAAATCCTCGAAAATCAAGCTCCAGGTGCAGGAAATGAAATTCAGCTGACAGATGCAATTGATACCCTCAATAAAACACAACGTGTATTTGCTCGTGAGTTCAAAGGGGCTCGTTACGATGTCGGGGACAAGTTTGGCTTTATGAAAACCTCCATCGACTACGCTCTCAAACACCCACAAGTCAAAGACGACTTGAAAGACTACCTCATCCAACTTGGGAAAGAGTTAGCTGAGGGGAAATAGAAGAAAAACAAAGCTCTTAATTAAGGGCTTTTTTGTTGAAGCTTGCAATCATAACCACCCGTCTAACGGGTGGTTTGCACCAGGGCTATAAGCCCAAATTACCAGCCAGCGCCTAAAGACGCTGGCTTTCACTTTGTTCAAGCCTCATTGCTCTTGACTCTTCACAAACCTCTCAAAGAGGTGCTCGCATTACTTACCACTATCCCTAAAGGGATCCTCATATTCTTTTACACTTAATTTATCCAATGATATATCATGCTTTTCCTGCTCTCGAATATATTTCTTAATTGTGGCTTCATTAAGTCCCACTGTACTCACATAATAACCTTCTGCCCAGAAATGCCGATTCCCAAACTTGTACTTGAGGTTGGCGTGTTTATCAAACATCATGAGTGCACTTTTACCTTTTAAATATCCCATGAAACTTGAAACACTTATCCTCGGTGGAATACTTACTAACATATGTACATGATCAGGCATCAAGTGACCTTCGATAATTTCAACACCTTTATAACTGCACAAACGATGAAATATTTCGCCTAAACTACTTCGATATTGATTATAGATCACTTTTCGTCTATACTTAGGGGTGAACACAATGTAATACTTACAGTGCCACTTTGTGTGTGATAAACTATGTGCCTTTTGTGCCATATTTTTCTCCTTTCGCTTTACAATTGGCTTGAACACCTTTATTGTATCGCGTTTGGAGTTTTTTGGTATAACCTTCGATGCGCACCCGCATAGCGGGTGGTTTATTTGTCTCGCACCTGACGGAGCGAGACGGACTAATAGTCACATAATAAAAAAAGCCATCTTTGCAGATGACTTATTAGCAACCGAATCGGTGCTTGCATTTAACTATTCCATCCCTACACATAGCTCATTCCCTTATAGCAAAGGAAAACAGCTAGTGCAATAAAAAGTAGGGTTGCTCCAATTCGCTGGCTAATACTATACATCTTTCTCTCCCATTTGACTGGAAAAATGACTGCTAGAAAAGCACCGCCTACTGCGCCACCAATATGCCCTGCTAGGCTGATTCCTGGAATCAGAATACTTCCAATGATATTTATCACGAAAAGCGTCAGGTAGGATTGCCCTAACTGCTGGATATAGGGGCTGCGAGTCGCATAGCGCAAAACGATAATCGCAGCAAATAATCCATAGAGAGAAGTGGATGCTCCTGCTGCTAGGACTTTCGGTGTGAAAGCAAACACAAAGAGATTCCCCATCATTCCAGATAAGAGATAGAGAAAGAAGAACTGCTTAGAGCCGAAAATCTCCTCCACCTGTTGTCCAAGAAAGTAGAGTGAAATCATATTGACAATAAAATGCTCCCATCCAATATGCACAAATATAGCCGAAAAAAGGCGCCAAATCTGCTCTGGGAACAGGCGAATGATCGGTCCATACATAGCTCCAAACTGAAACAAAGTTTTGGCTTGATCAAAGTTGATACCCGTAGTAATCTGCATCAGTAGAAATACCAAAGCTGTCACTAGGAGGAAAAAACTAGTCACAGGGTAGCGTTTATCGAAGATTTCCTTCATAGATTAGCACCTCCTGAACGGGAATATCATGGTCTTCCGAGTTGAAATCCTGAATTTGACAAGGATAGATTGTACTCATGCTATGCCCAGCAAAATTCTCTAGATAGCGATCGTAATAGCCTCCGCCATATCCAATCCGATAGCCCTCAGTTGTAAAAGCCAAGCCCGGAACATGAATCAAATCAATCTGAGAGGCATCTACCACTTCCAAGTCGCCCTGTGGCTCCAGTAAGCCAAAGGAAGTTTTTACTAACTGCTGCGGATTGTAGACCACAAACTCCATCTGCCCCTTGGGATAGGTTTTGGGTATCAAAACTTTTTTGCCGTCCTTCAGCGCCTGCCCGATTAGTTCCTGCGTTTGAAACTCGTGCGGAAAAGAGAGATAGGTTGCAATGACCTCGGCTTCTTGGTAAAAGGGGTGACTCAAAAATCGTTCTGTTAAAACTCGATCCATAGTATTTTTTTGCTCCTGAGGAATAGCCATCATTTCTTGCAAGACTTGCTTACGTAGTGCTACTTTCATAGACAATACCTCTACTCTGCTACCTTCTTTTTCAGGAAACTAGAGACCGCATCCACTCCAATGGCTAAGGCTTCTTCCTTGGGACTCATCTGAGGGTGATGAAGTGCGTAGGGACTATCGATACCTAGCCAAAACATAACGCCATCTACCTTCGAAAGTAGATAGCCAAAATCCTCACCAGTCATAGCAGGCTCGATATCAATCAGCTCAATCCCATCTTTTTCTTCAAAGAAGTCCATCAGTTCACGCGCCAAGGCTGGATCATTCTCAACGGGTAGGTAGCCCCCTTGCTTAAGCTCCACTTCGACTTCCATATCAAAAGCTGCTGCAACTCCTTCTGCGATTGTTTTGACTCTTTTTTGCACCAAGAGACTCATGTCCTGGGTCAAGGCTCGAATAGTTCCATGCAAAAAGGCTGTGTCCGTGATGACATTGTTGGTTGTTCCAGCTTGGAAAACTCCAAAAGTCACCACCGCTCCCTCGATTGGGTTGACATTACGGCTAACCACTGACTGCACCTGGGTCACAAAGTAACTAGCAGCCACCAAGGCGTCATTGGCTTCATGCGGAAAGGCCGCGTGGCCACCTTTGCCTTTGAAACGAATTTTCACCTCACAAGTCCCTGCAAAGAGTGTATGGGTATTGGTCGCAATCTGACCAACCTTCAAATCCGGACGAACATGGAGTCCATAAAACTGGTCTGGTAGCCAGTCCCCAAAAGCACCGTCTTCATACATAAGCATTCCGCCAGCTTCATTTTCTTCTGCAGGTTGAAAAAGGAAGAGAAGATTGTTCTTGGGTTGCTCCTCAAGGGCGCGCTCAAGACAGCCCAAAGCAATGGTCATATGAAAATCATGTCCACAAGCATGCATGCGACCTTGGTGCTGAGAAGCAAAAGGCAGGCCTGTTTGTTCGACGATAGGCAAACCGTCAATGTCTGTCCGCCAACCAATGGTACGCTCCGGCTGACTTCCCTGCAAATAAACCAAAATACCTGTCCGCCAAGTACGAACTTGAACAAATCCCTTGCCCGCTGTCAATTTCTCAATCACATCCAGCAAATAAGCCTGAGTCTCGAACTCCTCCAAGCCAATCTCTGGAATCTGGTGCAAATCTCGTCGAGTCTGAATCAAATCTAACATCTATCTATCCTCCGATATAGCAGAAAGAGGCTGGAAAAAGGGTTCCGCCTCTTTTTTTACTTTTACAATTACAAGGTACGAAGCGCATCCTCTAGCGCTGTTTTTTGTTGGGTTTGGCTGTCGATTTCTTTGATAATACGAGCTGGAACGCCTGCTACCACTACATTTTCTGGTACATCTTGAGTCACGATAGCTCCTGCAGCGACAACCGAACCACTACCGATTTGTACACCTTCAATGACCACTGCATTGGCTCCGATGAGAACATTGTCTCCGACACGAACTGGATCGGCACTGGCCGGCTCAATCACACCTGCCAAAACTGCTCCTGCACCAACGTGGCTGTTCTTCCCAACGATGGCACGCCCACCAAGGATAGCCCCCATATCAATCATGGTGCCTGCACCGATTTCTGCTCCGATATTGATAACAGCTCCCATCATGATAACAGCATTGTCCCCGATTTCCACCTGGTCACGGATAATGGCACCTGGCTCAATACGAGCGTTGATATCACGTTTATCTAGCAAAGGAACTGCAGAATTACGAGCATCTTGCTCAACAACATAGTCTTGATTTTCTACCAAACCATCAAGAAGCGGAGCGACGTCCTTCCAGTCTCCAAATAAAACATTGCCTAGTTTGACAACAGAGCTAGGTAGAGTAGCTGCTAGTTGTCCTTCAAAAGTCACTTTGACACTGGTTTTCTTTTCAGCATTAGCGATAAATTGGATAATTTCTTGAGCATTCATTTTTGTAGCAGTCATAGGCACCTCCTGGTTCATTATAATGATACCTATTCTACCAAAAAAGGCTTCAAATTTGAAGCCTTAAGCACCCGAACAGAACATTTTACCTTTCCTTCGTTTCCTCAATTGATAAGAAAACCATTGGAACGATAATCAAAATCATAGCCAAAGCTAGAAAACCATCCAAAACCATACCTAGAAATAGCACACTTAACAATGCGGAAGATAAAGGTTCGCTGGCACTCACAACTGAGACAACTAACGGTGAGACGAGTAGCACAGCCTTCATCGAAAGGAAAAAGGCAAAAGCAGTTCCAAACACAGCAATAGTAAAACAAATCAAAAGGCTCGTCACATCAAGTTGAAAGGTAATCTGATGAACAGGATAAAGAAAATTGCTAAAAACACCTGCTAGCAACATCCCCCAACCAACGGTTGGCACAAAACCATAGTCACGTGCAAAACGCTGAGGCAGGATAACGTTGAACATGACTCCTACAGCACTGAGTAGCCCTGTCACCAAAGCCAGAGGTGTCATTGATAGCTTGGATAAATCCCCTTTTGTAGCCATCAAAAAAACACCTAGCATGGCAATCAAAACATAGAGAATAGCTGTGATAGAAGCCTTCTTTTGATAAACGATACGATTATAAAACAAGATAAAAACTGGACTGATAAATTGCAAAATCGTTGCTGTCGTCGCATTCGAATATTCAACACAGAGATAGAAGAAAAACTGCACAGAAAAAATACCTAGAATAGCATAGGCTAAAAAAGGCAGATAATTTTTCTTGTCCCGCCAGATATCCAATAATCGAGTGCGTAACTGAAAGGCTGATAAAGCTAAAACCAAACTCCCTGCCACTAGCAAGCGCATGGAAGTGATCCAGCCAGACGACACCTGATAATGGGCAAAAAAATACTCCCCCAGAATGCCACAAATCCCCCAGATTAGGCCTGACAACAGTGAATATAAAGTTCCCTTAAAAATCTTCTTTTGATACTTATTCATATCTTTATTGTAACACGAAATGAAAAAAGAAAAAAGTAGCATGAAAAATATTATTGAATGAATCATGCTACTTTTTTATTCTATCGATTTGATTGATTTGAGCGAGTTGATGAGCTTGTTCCCGAACTACCACTTGAACTTGGGAGAGTTGGGGTAGGAAGAGTGGGTAAACTTCCTAAAATGCTCTTCCAAGCATTTTGATAATCGGCATCGCTCCCTCCGATGGCAAAGCGGTAAGTAGTTACTGGCGCCCCTTCTTTAGTAGCCCAATAGCTCGTTACTGTAGAACCTGAAACGGTGACTTCTTTGCCATTGATTGTGACCTTGCCAGGTTTCTCTCCTGTCGATTTGAGGACTTGAGACTTGGTCACGCTTGGATCTAGACTAAAGCGCTCATTCCCCCAAATGCCAGGTTCGGCTTGCTGGATGGCATTAACCAAGTGGGCCATATAGTTGGCATTGCGGTAGTGACCTGCTCCTTTGGCTAGTGGTCGGTTGTCGTCGTGACCTAACCAGCCCCCTAGAGTCAAGCGTGGCGTAGAAAGCATAAGCCACATATTTTCATCTTCATTGGTCGTACCAGTCTTTCCAATCCAGTCAGCACGAGCCAGACTTGGGTTGATAGAGGCCAAATCAGTCTGAAAGCTTGACGTAACTCGAGATGAAATGACATCACGAAGTAGACTTTGCATGATGGTCGCTGTCGCTTTTGAATAAACTTGGACAGGTTGACTTTTATATTCATAAATCACTTGTCCAGTCGTCGATTCAATCTTGGAAATCATATGTTTCTTATGGTAGACTCCATTATTAGCCAAGGTCTGATACCCATTGGTATGCTGGGCAACTGTAACTTCAATCCCCCCACCCATCGGTAAACTTTCGATACCATATTCTGGGATTTCATAACCCATTTTTTCCATATAGCCTTTGACATCGACCCCCTTCTCTCGAAGCGTACGATAAGTCCAGTAGGCTGGGATATTCCATGAATAGTTGAGAGCTTCTCCCAAGGTCATCATCCCTGTACCAGGACTATTGACATACATGATGGGATTGCCGTTTGAAAAGTTTGTCGGATAGTTTGATAAGATACTTGCACTTCCCATCAAACCCTGGTCAATCGCGATACCATAGGCCAGTATAGGTTTAGTGGTTGAAGCTGGAGAACGTTTGGTGTCAATGGCATGATTGTTCTGATTTTCTTGATAATTACGCCCACCAACAAAGCCAAGAATGGCTCCCGTTTGGTTGTCCATGAGGACATTCCCTACTTCAGGCTGGCCTGTCGAATCATCTAGCAGATAGCCGTAGGTCGCAACCGCATTTTGCATTGCGGTATGAACGTTTTTATTAATAGTCGTCGTAATCTTATACCCACCATTCTCAATTTCCTTGGTTGCTAGGTCATGATAAGCTTTCTGGATGGACTCATTCTTTAACTCTTGAGCAGAGACGTGGTCTCTCTCAACTAGATAATCATACATCCGATCGGTAGCTTCTGCCAAGGTTGCAAAGTAAAGATAGTCGCGTGAGCTTCCGTTGACACTACCTGATGGTAGGAAGTCTTGCTTAAAGTCATAATCCTTGTACTTGTCGTAATCTTCCTGGCTCAGAGCACCTGTCCGGTACATATTGTAGAGGACATCCTTGGCACGCTTGATACCCAAAGCCATATCCTCATCACTCTTCATACTGCCATCAGATTCATAAGGGGAATAACTAATCGGACTCTGTGGTAAGCCTGCGATAAAGGCCGCTTGAGGTATCGTCAAATCTGAAGCATTAACACCGAAAATTCCTTCTGCAGCTTGCTGGGCACCTGCAATATTTTGACCTTTGTGATTGCGACCGAAAGGAGCAATATTCAGATAGGTTGTCAGAATTTCGTCCTTGCTCATGACGCGCTCCAAGGCAAGAGCATCTACGATTTCTGTCGCCTTACGAGCCAAGGTCGGAGCATCCCCTACCACCTGTTGCTTGATGACCTGCTGGGTCAAGGTCGAACCACCACTGGACGACCCTAGACCGACAAAGGTTCCCAAGGTCGCACGAATAACGGCCTTAGGTACAACTCCCTTGTGTTCATTGAAATGCTCATCCTCTGTCGCAATAATGGCTTTCTTAAGATTATCTGATATAGCATCCGAAGCAACTGAAGTGCGCAACAAATCGCCCTCGATCGAGGCAATGGTAGTCCCGTCAGAATAAGTGATTTCTGAGATAGAGGCAATATCCTTCACTTGCTTGACCAACTCTTCTGCTTGAGGAACCTGAGCCTTGTCAAATAGAGCGACTCCATAACCCATAGCCATACCAGCGCCAAACAGTCCACCGATAAAACCTAGGATAAAGAGAGTGTTAAAGACTATTTTAAACCCACTCAAAATCTTAGCCAAAATAGACCCAACCCTTCTGACTTTGTCAGAAGAAGCCACTTTCTTATCAGTCTTTTTACTTGCTTGTTTTTTCTTCCATTTGGCAGTTAGTTGCTGGAAAAAATGCAGCATTTTTGTTTTTAATTCATCAATTCTTTTTTTCATGAATGTCCTCACTTTCTCTATTATACCATAAAAGGGAAACTTTCAATAAAATAGCCACTTTCTTCCCTATTCCACTAGGCTATTGCCCAAGTTTGTGATACAATAGGTAGAAACAATATTTTATAAAGGAGAAAAGACACATGCACATTTTTGATGAGCTAAAAGAGCGTGGTTTGATTTTTCAAACGACTGATGAAGAAGCTTTGCGTAAAGCCCTAGAAGAAGGTCAAGTTTCTTATTATACCGGCTACGACCCAACTGCTGACAGCCTTCACCTCGGTCACCTTGTCGCAATCTTGACTAGTCGTCGTTTGCAACTAGCAGGTCACAAACCTTATGCGCTCGTTGGCGGTGCTACAGGTCTCATTGGAGATCCGTCCTTCAAAGATGCTGAGCGTAGTCTCCAAACAAAAGACACAGTAGAGGGCTGGGTCAAGTCTATCCAAGGACAACTTTCTCGTTTTCTTGACTTTGAAAATGGGGAAAATAAAGCTGTCATGGTCAACAACTACGACTGGTTTGGCAGCATCAGCTTCATTGACTTCCTTCGTGATGTCGGAAAATACTTCACTGTCAACTACATGATGAGTAAAGAGTCTGTAAAAAAACGGATCGAAACAGGAATTTCTTACACAGAGTTTGCCTACCAAATCATGCAAGGTTATGACTTCTATGTCCTTAACCAAGACCACAACGTAACCCTTCAAATCGGTGGTTCTGACCAGTGGGGAAATATGACCGCTGGTACCGAATTGCTTCGTCGTAAGGCTGATAAGACAGGCCACGTTATCACAGTTCCCCTCATCACAGATGCGACTGGTAAGAAATTTGGTAAATCAGAAGGAAACGCAGTCTGGCTCAACCCTGAAAAGACTTCTCCATACGAAATGTACCAATTCTGGATGAACGTGATGGACGCTGACGCTGTTCGCTTCTTGAAGATCTTTACTTTCTTGACACTCGATGAGATTGAAGATATCCGCAAGCAGTTTGAAGCAGCTCCACACGAACGCTTGGCTCAAAAAGTCCTCGCTCGTGAAGTGGTGACTCTTGTTCACGGAGAAGAAGCTTACAAAGAAGCCCTTAACATCACCGAGCAACTCTTTGCAGGAAACATCAAAAACCTTTCTGTCAAAGAACTCAAACAAGGACTTCGTGGAGTGCCAAACTACCAAGTACAAGCTGACGAAAATCACAATATCGTGGAACTCCTTGTATCTTCTAGCGTGGTCAATTCAAAACGCCAAGCTCGTGAAGATGTTCAAAACGGAGCTATCTACGTCAACGGTGACCGTATCCAAGACCTTAACTATGTCTTGAGTGATGCAGATAAGTTGGAAAACGAACTCACTGTTATCCGCCGCGGTAAGAAAAAATACTTTGTATTGACTTACTAAATTGTTAAACATTTACCTATAAAAAAAGGAGTTACCCTCGAGAAAGGTAACTCCTTTTTGCTGTGAATAGTCCCCACCTATCCCTTAATAGACAGGCTACGCAGGACTATGCGTAAGGTTGTTAGATTATGTAGGATAGAGAGGTTTGAAGGACTGAGCCAATTAAACAAGCCAAAGCCAATCAAACTACTATTTACGACAACGGTATCTTGAATATTCTTCTTGATAAGTGTTTGCAAAGATGATGATAGCAAATCCAACTCTTGGAAGAAATCCAAGCGATTATCTAACAATAAGATATCACTCATTTGCTTAGAAATATCTGCACTCTCATTCATCACCACACCGATATCTGATAGGGTTAGAGCAGCTGAGTCATTCAATCCATCCCCAACCATCAAAATAGTGTGACCTGCTCTCTGCAGTTTCTCTACTAACTCAAACTTCCCATCAGGTTTCAAGTCTGTATAGACTTGATTAAAGGGCAAATCTTTTACTAATTCCTCTGTCCTAACCAGGGTATCCCCTGTTGCCAGAATCAATTTTTTCCCTTGTGCCTTAAGTTTCTCCAAGGCTGCTTTTGCTTCTTTTCTCAAAGGAGTATGGATGCAGAACATTCCAATCAATTCATTCTGATATGCTAAGAATAAGAGATTGTAGTGGCTCTTATACTCTTCAATTAAAGCATTTTGTTCCGAACTGATATGAATCTGCTCATCCTGCATCAAGACATAATTCCCAATAACAACTAGTTGGCCATCGATATGGGACTTAATTCCCTTGCTTGCAATATATTGGAGTTTCCCATGCATTTCCTCATGTTCAATTCCCTCTATCTCAGCTTGCTTGACAATGGCATTAGCGATAGGATGATAGATGTGTTCTTCAAGACAGGCACTTATTCTTAAGATTTCTTCCTCACTATAGTCTCCAAAAGGTAACACCTTTTCAACTATAGGATAGCTAGTTGTGATTGTCCCAGTCTTATCAAATAAGAAGGTATCGACTTCCAGATATTTCTCCAGAACATCCCCATCCTTAATCACCATTTCACGATTCAACCCTTCCTTGATAGCTGTTAAATAAGCTACAGGGGTAGAGATTTTCAAAGCACAGGAGAAATCGACCAATAGAAAAGAAATAGCCTTAGAAAAAGAACCTGTTAATAGGTAAGTCAGACCAGCACCCAAGAAATTATATTTGACGACCTTATCCGCCATCTTGATGAAATAGCGTTGTTTAGTTTTCTTGTTTTCTTCAGATTTCTTCATCAACTCAATCAGTTGTAAAATACGGCTGTTCATCTGATTATCGGTTACACGAATACGTAGCTCTCCAGTCTCCAAGACTGTATTTGCACAAACCGAATCAAACTCTCTTTTTTCAACTGGAAAACTCTCTCCCGTCAAGGAACTTTCATTGACCATACCTAAACCTGAAACTACTTGTCCATCAAACAGGATTTCATTTCCTTGAGATAGGACCAAGACATCTCCTATTTGAACATCGGAACTCTTGATGCTAACGACCGTATCGCCCTGTACCAAGAATACATCGCTCTCTTTTGCAAGAAGACTCTGTTCTAAATCTGTTGCAGTTTTTTTCAAGGACCACTGATCTAAATGATTGCCTAAATCAAGCATAAACATGATGTTACTAGCCGTCTTGGATTGGTTCATAAACATGGACAATAAAATAGCCGAACAGTCCAAGACTTCCATCGTTAACTCCTTACGCGCTAGAGTTTGATAAGCTTCTCTGACATACCCCAAAGCCTGGTAACAGGTCCAGATATATCGAATAGGATAAGGTACAAAACTGCGAAAAAGCCAGCGCTTAATCGCTGCGCCTGAAACGATAGAATAAGCAGTCTCTTCTCTACGAATGGGAAGAGTCATCAACTCAGAAACTTTCCCTTTATCAATTCTTTTTAAAAAGGCTTCTGCATTATCTAATACAGAAAAGCCTTCTTTGATGCGTAGAGTAAAGTGCTGTTGATCCATGTAAAACTGGATAGACTCAATCCCCTTTTCATCTCTCGCCAAGGAACGAAGATAGTCTTGAATGTCCAAGGTGAGTGAAAAAGAAGATGATAGTCGGATATGTTGGTATCCTCTATGTAGCACTTTAAAAGACATATTATTCTCCTATAAGGCTATCTAATTGCTCTTCTTTTTTCTCTTGCTCGTACAAATATTTGGCATCTTGCAAGACATCGTCTCCATGTTGTTTCACAACAGAAACAGATGCATCTAGCCCGTCTTTCAATTTGTAAGCCTTAGCCAAAGCTTTAGAATAGCCTTTTTTAGCTTCTTTACTTGCCAAGATTTTCAAACCAAGAGTGCCAAATGCTACACCACCCAAAAAGAGTGATGATTTTTTCGCAGCTTTTGCGATGGTTAATACTTCTTTTAACATAGTCGTTTCCTCCTTATCATTATTATATAGCAATTTAGATATAAAAGCAATTCCATTCTATGGATTAAAGAATTGGATTTATTTCTATTGAATCTCATATCTACATACTCCTATACTTGCTTTCGCTTGCCTCTTTTGCTAGACTTAAGTTATGAATACAAACCTCAAACCCAAACTCCAGCGCTTTGCATCTGCTAATGCTTTTGCCTGTCCCATCTGCCAAGAAAATCTGACCTTGGTCGAAACTAGTCTCAAGTGTAGCAACCGCCACTCTTTCGATTTAGCAAAATTCGGCTATGTCAATCTAGCACCTCAAATCAAACAATCTGCCAACTACGACAAAGAAAACTTTCAAAATCGCCAGCAAATCCTAGAAGCTGGGTTTTATCAGAATATCTTAAAAGGCATCTCGGACATACTAGCGACTAAACCATCCGCAAAAACAGTCTTGGATATCGGTTGTGGCGAAGGCTTCTACTCTCGTAAGCTCCAAGAAAGTCATCCTGACAAAGCCTTTTACGCCTTTGATATTTCTAAAGTTTCCGTCCAAATCGCTGCCAAGAGCGAACCCAACTGGGCGGTCAACTGGTTTGTTGGTGACCTAGCTCGACTTCCTATAAAAGATGCCAGTATGGATATCCTGCTTGATATCTTTTCCCCTGCCAATTATGGAGAATTTCGCCGCGTTTTATCCAAAGACGGTATCTTAATCAAGGTCATCCCAACTGAAAATCACCTCAAAGAAATCCGTCAAAGGGTACAAGACCAGCTGACAAACAAGGACTATTCCAACCAAGATATCAAGGAACATTTCCAGGAATACTTCAGCATCCAATCTAGCCAAACAGCCTCCCTGACCAAACCCATCACAGCAGAGCAACGCCAAGCCCTGCTCAGCATGACGCCTCTTCTCTTTCATGTTGACCAGACCAAGATTGACTGGACTCAGTTGACTGAGATTACCATTGAAGCAGAGATTCTGGTTGGGAAAGTATTGTAATTAAAACTTTCAGATAAAACAAAACCCGCACCTTCAAGGTACGGGTTTAAATTATGTAATTCTTAGTTCAAGTGCCAAATATCTTCGTTATACTGAGCAATTGTACGGTCAGATGAGAAGAATCCTGCTTTGGCAATGTTGACAATGACTTTATCCAACCATGCGTCACGGTTTTCGTAGTCAGCAAGCATTTGCTCTTTCACCTTGATATAGTCTTCCAAGTCAAGGAGAGTCATGAACCAGTCTTTTTTGATCAATTCGTTGTAAAGACGTTCCAAGCGTTCTTTCTTACCTACTGCAAGAACGGCGTCACTCACGATGAAGTCAACCAATGGTTTGATAGCTTTACGAGCGTAGAATTCGCTTGATTTGTAAGCTGCTTTTGCGTAAAGGTCGATAACAGTTTCTGAATCTTCACCGAAGATGTAGATGTTTTCGTCTCCAACCAATTCAGCGATTTCCACGTTAGCTCCGTCCATAGTACCAAGAGTCAAAGCTCCGTTCAACATGAATTTCATGTTACCAGTACCTGAAGCTTCTTTAGAAGCAAGTGAGATTTGTTCTGAGATGTCACATGCTGGGATGAGGAAGCTTGCTGCAGTAACGTTATAGTTTTCAACCATTACGACTTGCAAGTGTGGAGCTACTGCTGGGTCGTTTGCAATCACTTCTGACAAGCAAAGGATCAAGTGAATGATGTCTTGGGCGATTGTGTAGGCAGGAGCTGCTTTACCACCAAAGAAGACTGTGATTGGACGAGCAGGGATGTTACCAGCCTTGATATCAAGGTATTTGTGGATGACATACAAAGCGTTCATTTGTTGGCGTTTGTACTCGTGAAGACGTTTGATTTGGATATCAAAGATAGAGTTTGTATTGATTTCCACACCTTGGTGTTCTTTCAAGTGACGAGCCAATTTACGTTTGTTGTGAGCCTTGATGCTTTCCAATTTTTCTTTGACAGCAGCCTTGTCTTCGTATGACAAGAGTTTTTCAAGCTCATCTGCTTCATGGTGCCAACCACGGCCAATAATCTCATCCAAGTAGTGAGACAAGCTTGGGTTAGCATGCATGAGCCAACGACGGAATGTGATACCGTTTGTTTTGTTATTGAATTTTTCTGGGTAGATGTCGTAGAAGGCTTTCAACTCAGAGTTCTTCAAGATCTCAGTGTGAAGAGCCGCAACCCCGTTTACGCTGTATCCGTAGTGGATATCCATGTGAGCCATGTGAACACGTCCGCTCTCGTCGATGATTTGAACAGCTGGATCTTTGTATTCTGCCTTCACACGGCGGTCCAATTCTTCGATGATTGGTACCAAGTGAGGAACCACTTCTTCCAAGAATTCAAGAGGCCATTTTTCAAGGGCTTCAGCAAGGATTGTGTGGTTAGTGTAGGCAGTCATGCTACGAACGATAGAGATTGCTTCATCAAGTTCGATACCACGCGCAGTCAAGAGACGGATCAATTCAGGGATCACCATTGATGGGTGAGTATCGTTGATTTGTACAACTGCATAGTCTGCAAGGTCATGCAAGTTGCTTCCTTTCTCGATTGCTTCGTCGATGATTAATTGTGCACCGTTTGAAACCATGAAGTATTGTTGGAAGATACGGAGCAATTCACCTTGCTTGTCGCTATCGTCTGGGTAAAGGAAGAGAGTCAAGTTGCGAGCGATATCTGTCTTGTCAAAGTTGATACCATCTTCGATGATAGAAGAATCAACTGAATCCAAGTCAAACAAACGCAAGCGGTTTTTAGTAGCTGTCTTGTAACCAGGTACATCGATATCGTAAAGAGTAGATGTCAATGTGAAGTGTGCAAATGGCACTTGGTAGCTACGGCTTGAGCGTACCAACCAGTTTTGCTCTGTCAACCAAGCGTTAGGAATTGTTTCTTGTTGGTTGTTTTTAAGAACTTGTTGGAAAAGACCAAAGTGGTAGTTCAATCCAACACCATCACCATTCAAACCAAGTGTAGCGATTGAGTCGATAAAGCAGGCTGCCAAACGTCCCAAACCACCGTTACCAAGCGATGGTTCCAATTCTACTTCTTCGATTTCGATCAACTCTTTACCTGCAGCAGCAAGTTCTTTTTTCACATCGTCGTAAAGACCAAGGTTAATCAAGTTGTTTGACAAGAGTTTACCGATCAAGAACTCAGCTGAGATGTAGTAAACTTTTTTCTTACCAGTGTTGACTGGCTTTTGGCTACTAGCAAGCTTGCTGTAGTTGAGAAGAGCAAGGTAAAGCTCTTCATTGCTACATTCTGCAATAGTTTTATTGTAACGTTTTTGTACAAATTCGTTTAATGGTAACATGTTTATGTGTCTCCTGATATTGTCTTATTTCTTTAATTCTACCAAATTTTCATTAATTCGGCGATAAATTGTAGTCAAGTCAAGCAAAGTTTCTTCAACAGCTGGTGTCAATTGATCTGCTGTCATACGCCATGACCAGTTTCCGCCAAGAGTAGATGGGAAGTTCATACGAGCTGACTCATCTAGTTCTAGCAAGTCTTGCATGGTTGCAATAGCCATGAAGCTAACGGATGAAAATACTGTGCGAAGCATTGCGTGTGGCACTGTTTCGTACTCTTTACGGTTCGTGTAACGAGCCATGTATTCACGAGTTGGATCGTCAATCTCATTACGGTACCAACCAAGGACTGTATTGTTATCGTGTGTTCCTGTGTACATAACAGAGTTGGCAGGTGCCAAGTGCGGGCTATCGATACTTTCGTCTTCTGGGTTGAAGGCGAATTGAAGAATCTTCATTCCTGGGAAGCCAGTGCGTTCACGCAATTCGATGACTTCATCTGTCATGAAACCAAGGTCTTCTGCGATGATGTTTAAGTCACCAAGTTCTTTCTTAACGGCTGCAAAGAGTTTGTAGCCAGGACCTTTCACCCATTTACCAGGTGCCGCTGTATCGGAACCAGCAGGAATTTCCCAGTAAGATTCGAAACCACGGAAATGGTCGATACGAACGATATCGTAGATCTTGAAGCTTTCGCGCAAGCGTTCAATCCACCATTTGTAACCATCTTTGTCCATTGCTTCCCAGTCATAGATTGGGTTCCCCCAAAGCTGACCAGTGGCAGAAAACTCATCTGGTGGGCATCCTGCGATGCAAGTTGCTTTACCATTGGCATCTGTCTTGAAGAGGTGTGGATTTGCCCACATGTCGCTTGAATCTTCAGCGACGTAGATAGGCATGTCACCAACGATTTCGATGTGGTTGTCGTTAGCGTAGGCTTTCAATTTCAACCATTGTTGGAAGAAGAAGTATTGAGTCACACGGTGGTAAACCAACTTGTCTGCCAATTTCTCACGGTAGCTTTCAAGTGCTGAAGTTTTACGCGCACGAGCATCTGCGTCTGGCCATTCTGTCCAAGCAAGATTGTCAAAATGCTCTTTAATCGCCATATACTCTGCGAAGAGTTCGAGCCATGATTGGTTGTCTTGAGCAAACTTCTCAAAATCTTTGACATCACCCACTTCCAAGAAGCGTTTGACAGCTTTTTCTAAAAGCGGACGACGTGCATAATAAATCTTCGCATAATCGACTTCAGATGCATCGCTACCAAAGTCAACACCTTTAAGATCACTGGCTTCGAGCAAGCCTTGCTCTACCAAGATATCAAGGTCGATAAAATGCGTATTTCCAGCAAAGGCTGAGAATGATTGGTATGGAGAATCCCCATAGCTTGTTGTCCCAAGAGGGAGGATTTGCCAGTAACGTTGCTTCGTACGAACCAAGAAGTCAACGAAATCATAGGCAGTCTGACCAAATGATCCAATTCCGTATGCTCCTGGTAGAGAAGAGATGTGCATCAACACACCACTTTGACGTTTTTTCATAATAGCACCTCATGTGTTTGTTATAAAACGTTGCGCAATCAAGGCGCAAACGTTTGCGTTAAGTTAAGTATAGCGTATTTCAAACACAAATGCAAGCGTTTTTAAAAAATTTTTTTGAATTATTTTAATCAAACAAAACTTGTTCCCACTGATATTTTATGAAATGAGCCAAAAAAATTTTAAAGATTTTCTGATTTAAGATAATTCATTCCAAACTTCTGCTCTATTTTCTGAAAAATCTAGCCAAATTTACGCAATCGTTTCCCTTAGACATTTTCAAAGCGAGAAAAACTAAAAGTTGAAGTTTTTTCCTATATAAAGGCATTGATAAAAATTTGAAACCTTAAAATTTTTTTAAAATTTTTTCTAAAAACGCTTGCAACCGTTTTCTGATTGTGCTATACTAGTCCCATAAAAGAAAACGTTTGCGTTTTCTCATTAAATTATTTTTGTTATTCTTTAGGAGGAATACACTATGTCATCTAAATTCATGAAGAGCGCTGCTGTGCTCGGAACTGCTACTCTTGCTAGCTTACTTTTGGTAGCTTGCGGAAGCAAAACTGCTGATAAAGCAGCTGATACTAGCTCATCTGAAGCAAAAGAAATCACTCTTTACGTTGAAGACCAATACAAAGCTTATGCTGAAAAAGTTGCTGCAGCTTATGAAAAAGAATCAGGTACAAAAGTTAACATCAAATCTGGTGACCAAATGGGTGGTCTTGACAAACTTTCTCTTGACAACCAATCAGGTCAAGCTGCTGACGTTATGATGGCACCATACGACCGCGTAGGTAGCCTTGGTACTGACGGACAACTTTCAGAAGTGAAATTGAGCGACGGCGCTAAAACAGATGATAAAACTAAATCTCTTGTAACAGCTGCTGACGGTAAAGTCTATGGTGCTCCAGCTGTTATCGAATCACTCGTTTTGTACTATAACAAAGACTTGCTGAAAGAAGCTCCTAAAACATTTGCTGATTTGGAAAACCTTGCTAAAGACAGCAAATACGCCTTCGCTGGTGAAGATGGCAAAACTACTGCCTTCCTAGCTGACTGGACAAACTTCTACTACGCATACGGACTCCTTGCTGGTAACGGTGGTTACGTATTCGGACAAAACGGTAAAGATCCTAAAGATATCGGACTTGCAAACGAAGGTTCAATTACAGCTATCAACTATGCTAAATCTTGGTACGAAAAATGGCCTAAAGGTATGCAAGATACTGAAGGAGCTCCAAACTTAATCCAAACTCAATTCCAAGAAGGTAAAACTGCTGCTATCATTGACGGCCCTTGGAAAGCTCAAGCATTCAAAGATGCTAAAGTGAACTACGGTGTTGCGACTATCCCAACTCTTCCAAACGGAAAAGACTACTCAGCATTCGGTGGTGGTAAAGCTTGGATCATCCCATCAAGCACTAAGAATCTTGAAGCTGCACAAAAATTTGTAGACTTCCTTGTATCAACTGAACAACAAAAAGCGTTCTACGACACTACAAACGAAATCCCAGCTAATACTGAAGCTCGTACTTATGCTGAAGGCAAAAAAGATGAGTTGACAACAGCCGTGATTGAACAGTTCAAGAACGCTCAACCAATGCCAAACATCTCACAAATGTCAGCTGTTTGGGACCCAGCTAAAACAATGCTCTTTGAAGCTGTAAGTGGTAAGAAAGATGCGAAAACAGCTGCTAACGATGCTGTAACATTGATCAAGGAAACAATCAAACAAAAATTTGGTGAATAATTGATTTGTTCAAGGGGGGTGGAAGCAAAATCCCCCTTTGAATGTATAGATACGCCTATTATCATACGCACGTATCTTACGATCGAATCCGAGTTTTATCTCGCATCCTATGAAAGGAGTAATCATGGAAAAACAACAGCCTCGCAAAGCAGCCTTGCTGTCAATCATTCCTGGTTTAGGACAAATTTATAACAAACAAAAAGCTAAAGGATTTATTTTTCTTGGTGTTACCGTTTTATTTGTTCTGTATTTTCTAACACTTGCAAGCCCTGAATTGAGCAATTTGATCACACTTGGTGACAAACCTGGTCGTGATAATTCACTTTTCATGCTGATTCGTGGTGCCTTCCATTTAATCTTTGTAGTCGTTTACCTGCTCTTTTATATCTTTAATATCAAGGACGCACATACGACTGCTAAACGTATCAACAACGGTATTCCTGTAGCTCGTACCTTCAAGGATATGATTAAAGGCATTTATGAGAATGGATTCCCATACCTTTTGATTATCCCATCGTATGTAGCGATGACATTTGCAATTATCTTCCCAGTTATCGTAACCTTGATGATTGCCTTTACCAACTATGACTTCCAACACTTGCCACCAAACAAATTGTTGGACTGGGTTGGTTTGACTAACTTCACAAACATCTGGAGCTTAAGTACCTTCCGTTCAGCCTTTGGTTCCGTTCTTTCTTGGACCATCATCTGGGCTTTGTCTGCTTCTACTTTGCAGATTGTGATTGGTATCTTCACAGCGATCATTGCTAACCAACCATTTATCAAAGGAAAACGTATCTTTGGTGTTATTTTCCTTCTTCCTTGGGCTGTTCCAGCCTTCATCACTATCCTGACATTCTCAAATATGTTTAATGATAGTGTTGGTGCCATCAATACGCAAGTCTTGCCTCTTTTGTCTAAGGTCCTTCCTTTCCTAGATGGAGCTCTTATCCCTTGGAAAACAAATCCAACTTGGACTAAGATTGCCTTGATTATGATGCAGGGTTGGCTGGGATTCCCATACATCTACGTTTTGACCTTGGGTATCTTGCAGTCTATTCCTAACGACCTCTACGAAGCGGCTTACATCGATGGTGCCAATGCTTGGCAAAAATTCCGCAACATCACTTTCCCTATGATCTTGGCTGTTGCAGCTCCAACATTGATCAGCCAATACACCTTCAACTTTAACAACTTCTCTATCATGTACCTCTTCAACGGCGGAGGTCCTGGTAGCGTTGGTGGCGGAGCCGGTTCAACTGATATCTTGATCTCATGGATTTACCGTTTGACAACAGGTACATCTCCTCAATACTCTATGGCGGCAGCTGTTACCTTGATTATCTCAATCATTGTCATCTCTATCTCTATGATCGCATTCAAGAAACTACACGCATTTGATATGGAGGACGTCTAAGATGAATAACTCAATCAAACTCAAACGTAGACTGACTCAAACCCTCACTTACCTCTACTTGATTGGCCTATCAATTGTCATTATCTATCCACTTTTGATTACCATCATGTCAGCCTTTAAAGCAGGTAACGTCGCAGCCTTTAAACTAGATACTAACATCGACTTCAATTTTGATAACTTTAAAGGACTCTTTACTGAAACCTTATACGGTACTTGGTATCTCAATACCTTGATTATCGCCTTGATTACCATGGTTGTTCAAACAAGTATCATCGTACTTGCTGGTTATGCTTACAGCCGTTACAACTTCTTGGCTCGTAAACAAAGTTTGGTCTTCTTCTTGATCATCCAAATGGTGCCAACCATGGCCGCCTTGACTGCCTTCTTCGTTATGGCACTTATGTTGAACGCCCTTAACCACAGCTGGTTCCTCATCTTCCTCTACGTCGGTGGAGGTATCCCTATGAACGCTTGGCTCATGAAAGGTTACTTTGATACCGTGCCAATGTCTCTTGATGAATCTGCGAAACTAGATGGTGCAGGACACTTCCGTCGCTTCTGGCAAATCGTTCTCCCACTTGTTCGCCCAATGGTGGCTGTACAAGCTCTCTGGGCCTTCATGGGACCTTTCGGAGACTACATCCTCTCTAGTTTCTTGCTTCGTGAGAAAGAATACTTTACTGTTGCCGTTGGTCTCCAAACCTTCGTTAGCAATGTGAAAAACATGAAGATCGCCTACTTCTCAGCAGGTGCTATCCTCATCGCCCTTCCAATCTGTATTCTCTTCTTCTTCCTACAAAAGAACTTTGTTTCAGGACTTACAAGTGGTGGCGACAAGGGGTAATATACCCCCGCCACCCTTTTTCATTTTGGATCTTGTTTCTAAAGTTGAAAGATTAGACACAAGACCTCAAATAGTAGCAGAATCAGCTTTTCAACAAGCAATTTCTCTACTAGACTTGAAATAAAGCACATTTCTCTATATAATAATACTCATATAGAAAACACTTTTAGAAAGATGCCTATGCTTCCATATCCATTCTCGTATTTCTCTAGTATCTGGGGATTTCGTAAGCCCCTATCAAAACGTTTCGGCCTCAACTGGTTTCAGCTTCTCTTTACGAGCATTTTCCTCATCAGCTTGTCTATGGTTCCGATTGCCATTCAAAATAGCTCTCAGGAGACGTATCCACTGGATACCTTTATCGATAATGTCTACACTCCACTGACAGATGAAGCCATCATGGACTTGTCAGA
Organism: Streptococcus sp. KHUD_018; assembly: GCF_054861215.1. Next base: position 120,462 of record NZ_CM142176.1, on the reverse strand, counting down.
GAATGTACAAATCGTAGATGGAAAGCTGAACTACTCAGGCACTAAGAATCAGCAGCCTTCTCTTTTGATTGGTCCAAGCCAAAGCAAAGAATTGCCAAAGGACCTACAACTGCATTTTGATACGGAAGAACTCGTCATCAGTAAGGAAAGTAAGGAATTGACTCGCATTCGCTACCACGCGATTCAAACGGAGAGTTTCCAGAGTAAGGAAAGTTTGACCCAGGCTATTTCTAAAGACTGGTACCAGCAGAACCGTGTCTATATCAGTCTCTTTCTCGTCCTTGGTGCTAGCTTCCTCTTTGGATTGAATTTCTTCATTGTCTCTCTTGGAGCTAGTCTTCTCCTTTATATCACCAAAAAATCACGCCTCTTTTCATTTAGGAGCTTTAAAGAGTGCTACCATTTTATCTTGAACTGTTTAGGATTACCAACTTTGATTACACTTATTTTGGGACTTTTTGGCCAAAATATGACAACCCTTATCACTGTACAAAACATTCTTTTTGTTCTTTATCTGGTCGCTATCTTTTATAAAACACATTACCGCGATCCAGATTATCATAAATAGGAGATTTTTATGCCCGTTACGATTAAAGATGTGGCCAAGGCTGCAGGTGTCTCACCTTCAACCGTAACCCGCGTTATTCAAAACAAATCAACGATTAGTGATGAAACCAAAAAACGAGTTCGCAAGGCTATGAAGGAACTCAACTACCATCCCAATCTCAATGCTCGTAGCCTAGTTAGCAGCTATACTCAAGTTATCGGTTTGGTATTGCCTGACGACTCGGATGCCTTCTACCAAAATCCTTTCTTCCCATCTGTCCTACGAGGGATCGCCCAAGTCGCATCTGAGAACCACTATGCTATTCAGATTGCAACAGGGAAAGATGAGAAAGAACGTCTCAATGCCATCTCGCAAATGGTCTATGGGAAACGTGTTGACGGTTTGATTTTCCTCTACGCTCAGGAAGAAGATCCACTAGTGAAGCTCGTAGCGGAAGAACAGTTTCCTTTCCTCATCCTCGGAAAATCCCTCTCACCCTTTATCCCACTTGTCGACAATGACAATGTCCAAGCTGGCTTTGATGCAACTGAGTATTTCATCAAAAAGGGCTGCAGCAGAATTGCCTTTATCGGAGGAACCAAGAAACTTTTCGTTACGCAAGACCGTCTAAAAGGTTACGAATTAGCGCTTAAACAACACCAACTTCCGATTGATGACAATCTGACCTACTTTGCGACCGAATTTCTAGAAGAAAAAGGTTATCAATTCAGCAAACTCCTATTTAATCACGATCCGCAAATTGACGCTATCATCACAACCGACAGCCTCCTTGCGGAAGGGGTTTGCGACTACATCAGTAAGCATCAGTTAACTGTTCCTGTCTTGAGTTTTGACTCTGTCAATCCTCGACTCGACCTAGTAGCTTATGTCGATATCAATAGTCTTGAACTTGGGCGAACATCATTTGAAACGATTTTACAGATTATCAATGACGCGAAAAATAATAGACAGATTTGTTACCGTCAGTTGATTGGGCACAAAATTATCGAAAAATAAAGACCAGCTCCGAATAATTCAAATATCGCCCTATAAGTTAGGTGAAGAAAATATAACTTATAGGGCGATATTTGAATATTGAAAGACATATACAAAATTATACTACTAAAAATCATTCCCAAGCTGATAATTGATATAAATACTCTAATTATGAACATTATTTTTTAACGGGCATTGTGAAGTTATGGTATAATTAGTTATATAAATTTTTGAGAGGCAAATTATGACAAACGATGTGATTCAAAAGGTTAGAATTGATAGTCTCGATGTTGAGAATCCTTTTTTTAATTCTTTAAGAGCTGACTATCCCGGATTCAATTCATGGCTTAGTAGAAAAGGCGGAGAAGACGCCTATGTTTTGGTGGATAACAATCAATTACTGGGCTTTTTGTATCTTAAAGATGAAAAGGAGGCTGATGACAGTATTACTCCTTCTTTTGATATGCGACGCCGTTTGAAAATTGGAACCTTTAAAATTGATTCTCATGGCACTGTTCTTGGACAGCGTTTCTTAAGCATTATCTTAAGAAAAATGTTGAATGATGGTCATGATTTTACTTATGTTACTTTGTTTCCTAGACAGACAGGTTTAATTAATCTTTTTGAGAAATTTGGTTTTCGTCAATGGGGAACAAAGAATAATGGAGAGTTAGTTTATTTTAAAGATTTAGCAGTCCTTAATGATATCTATAAAGATTTTCCTCGTTTGTCACTTCAATGTCCTACTAAAAAATATTTGCTTTCTATATTTCCTCAGTATCATACAAAGATGTTCCCAGAGTCTCAATTACGTACTGAGAGACATCACTATGTTGAAGACTTATCCGTAACAAATTCTAGTGAAAAGATTTATATTAGTGCTGCTAGACAGGTTCTTGAAATGCGACCTGGGGACCATATTGTTATATATAGAACAGCAGAAGGGGACATACCTGCAGAATTTAGCTCCGTTGCTTCAACAATATGTACTGTTAGCGAGATTAGGCAGATAACAGATTTTGAAAATTTTGATAAATTCCAAGAATATTGTGGTAAAGGGACAATTTTTAGTCAAGAAGAACTGCAAAAGTTTTGGTATAATCAATATCCTAAATATATTATAAAAATGCTTTATAATATCTCTTTGAACAAAAGAATTATTCGGAGAGACTTAAGAGATATCGTTGGGATTAATGCTCAACGATGGACTTGTGTAGAGTTATCGGATAATCAATTTAGAGATATTTTAGAAATGGGTGAGATAAATGAAAGCTTTATTATCAATTAAACCAGAGTTCGTAGAAGAAATTATAGAGGGGAGGAAAAAATTTGAATATCGAAAGAAAGTTTTTAAGCGTTCGGACATTTCCTCTATTGTTGTTTACGCAACGAAGCCATATGGTAAAGTAGTTGGAGAATTCGAAATTGAAACTATTTTAGAAGAAAATATTGATAAATTATGGAGTGATACTAAGCACCTATCTGGTATTTCAGAAGAATTTTTCTATGAGTATTTTAAAGATAGAGATAGTGGTTTTGCTATTCAGATTAAAAAATTTAAAGAATATAATAAACATCTCGAACTATCAGAATTTGATTCTACAATAAAAGCGGCACCTCAATCTTTTTGTTATATAAGGAGGTACTAGTTTGGAATATATTTTATTAGTAGGTGTCCATGGTGTTGGTAAAACAACTTTGTTAGAAAATCTAAAAAAGGATATGCAATTTGTTGCCTTATCAATCAGCGACCTAATTCGTCAAGCAGGAAATAAAATACAGTCTTTCGATAAGTTTACAAAAAATATTACTAACAATCAAGAACTGTGGAAACAAGAATTAGCGACCTATCCATTTAAGGATAATGATGTTGTAATATTGGATGGACATTTTACACTTTTAAATCATTCGAAGGAAATCGTCAAATTACCTTTTTCTACTTTTGATGGTTTGGAAATCAGTAAAATTATATTGAAGAAAGAGCATCCTGTCGTTATTCGAGAGAGATTAGAGCAAAGGGATAATCAGTACTGGAAACAAGAATTGATTGAGTCTTTTCAAGACAGTGAGGAAAATCAAGCTTTGGAATTCTCTCGTTTAAAAAATATTCCCATTTTTATTTATGATAATGATTCGAAATTAGACGAACTCAAAAATCTATTAAATGGCTAGAAATGAATTTTGAAATATGAACAGCACCCCATAAGTTGAACAAAAATCTAACTTATGGGGCGCTGTTCTATATTGCTGTCTTGCATGTCTAATTGTCTGTTTCTACGAATCGTCCTAGGATGTGGACATTTTCAGATACAGAGACGAAGGCTGTCGGATCGACTTGTTTCATGATGTGTTTAAAATCATTAAACTCTGCTCGCGTGATAACAGTAATCAAGACTGCTTTTCTTTCATGATTATAAGTCCCTTCTGCATCGTGGATCATGGTAGCGCCTCGGTGCAATTTTTTATGGATTTTTTCGATTACCTTGTCAGGATTACTGGTCACAATCATAGCCTGCATCCGTTTTTGCTTGGTAAAGACCGCATCTGTCACACGACTGGATACAAAAATGGTAATCATGGAGTAGAGGGCGTATTTCCAACCGAAGGTCAACCCAGCAATCAACATGATGGTCCCATTGACCAAGAAAGAAATACTACCGACATTTTTCCCCGTTTTCTTGCGAATGGTGAGGCTGACAATATCTGTACCTCCACTGGAAATACTATTGCGCAAAGCAAAGCCGATTCCCAAGCCCATGACAACACCCCCAAAAAGGGCATTGATGATGGGATCCTCTGTCAGCGTCACAACGGGCACAAACTGGATAAAAAGGGAACTCATGGATACCGTGATAAAGGTAAAGACCGTAAACTTATGTCCAATCTGATACCAAGCCAAAATCATCAACGGAAAATTGATAGCATAAAAGGTTAGCGATATCGGAATGTAAAAACCAAACCAGTGATGACTCAAGGCAGAGATAATCTGTGCCAGACCCGTCGCGCCACTGGAGTAAACGTGTCCTGGTTGAAAAAAGAAATTGACTGCTACTGCTGACAAAAAGCCATAAACCAGAGAAGCCGATACTTTCTCATCATATTTTTCCCGAGAGATACTTTGTAAAACTCGTAAGATTTTTATCTGATAAGCAAAGCGGCGCAGATAATAGCGCCACCGCTTAATTCGTTTTGCTTGTTTCATCTTCTTCTACTTGTAAGCTGAGTTCCTTCAGTTGTTTGAGAGCGACTGTTGATGGAGCTTGAGTCATTGGATCAGTCGCCTTGTTATTCTTAGGAAAGGCAATGACTTCACGGATATTTTCTTCTCCTGCTAAGAGCATCACAAAGCGGTCAAGACCGATAGCCAAACCACCATGTGGTGGGAAACCATAATCCATAGCTTCCAATAGGAAACCAAACTGGTCATTTGCTTCTTCAACTGAGAAACCAAGAGCCTTGAACATGCGTTCTTGAAGGTCTTTTTGGTTGATACGAAGGCTACCACCACCAAGCTCATAACCGTTCAAGACAATATCGTAAGCAATGGCACGAACCTTAGCCAAATCACCTTCTAATTCGTGAGCTGTTTCTTCCTGTGGAAGGGTAAATGGATGGTGGGCGCTCATGTAGCGGCCTTCTTCTTCAGACCATTCAAACATTGGCCAATCAACCACCCAAAGGAAGTTGAACTTATCATTATCAATCAAGCCAAGCTCTTTGGCGATACGGCCACGAAGGGAGCCAAGGGTTGCATTAGCTACCTCAAGCGTATCCGCCACAAAGAGAACTAAATCCTTGTCTTCAAGGCCGAGTGCTGCAGTCAATTCTGCTTGGATACCAGTCAAGAATTTGGCAACTGGTCCGTTTAATTCTCCATCAACCACCTTGACCCAAGCAAGACCTTTGGCACCGTACTGCTTGGCTACTTCAGTCATCTTGTCGATGTCTTTACGTGAGTAGTTATCTGCTGCTCCTTTAACCACAATGGCTTTTACAGTAGGTGCTTCTGAGAAGACTTTAAAATCAACACCCTTGACAACTTCTGTCAAGTCCTGAAGCAACATATCAAAACGAGTATCTGGTTTGTCAGAACCGTAAAGAGCCATCGCGTCATCATACTTCATACGAGGGAATGGAAGCGTCACGTCAATGCCTTTGGTTTCTTTCATCACGCGCGCAATCAAGCCTTCTGTAATATCTTGGATTTCTTGCTCCGTAAGGAAGGATGTTTCCAAGTCGACCTGAGTAAACTCAGGCTGACGATCGCCACGCAAGTCTTCGTCACGGAAACATTTGACGATTTGGTAATAACGGTCAAAACCAGCATTCATCAAGAGCTGTTTAGTAATTTGTGGACTTTGAGGAAGCGCGTAGAAATGCCCTTTATTGACACGAGATGGCACCAAATAGTCACGCGCCCCTTCTGGCGTTGATTTAGAAAGGAATGGCGTCTCCACATCGATAAACTCCAACTCATCCAAGTAGTTGCGGATAGAGTGAGTCACCTTGGCACGAAGCTTAAGGTTTTCCAACATCTCTGGACGGCGAAGGTCAAGGTAACGGTAACGCAAACGCGTATCGTCATTGGCCTCAATCCCATCCTTAATCTCAAATGGTGTTGTTTTAGCTGTATTAAGCACTGTCAATGCTGTCACGTTTAACTCAACTGCACCAGTCGGCAATTTATCATTTGCCTGTTCACGCGCAGCGACTTGTCCAGTCACCTCAATGACAAATTCGCTACGAAGACTTTCAGCCGTTGCCATGACCTCTGCAGATACTTTTTCAGGGTTGATAACCAACTGCATGATCCCTTCACGGTCACGAAGGTCGATAAAGATCAAACCACCCAAGTCACGACGACGCCCAACCCATCCTTTCAAGGTCATTTCTTGTCCGATGTGTTCCTCACGAACACGACCAGCATACATACTACGTTTCATTGTTTCTCTCCTCTTTTATTCTGTTACTATTTTACCATAAAAGCGCAGGCTCTTCATGAAAATCAGCAGAAAAGTTTGATTGTCTTTAGGAATCAAAACGAACAGACAAAAAATCCGATGAAAACGTCATCGGATTCTCTGATTATGATTCTTAACCTTTTTTACGCTTTTCAGCAATCTCAGCTGCCTTTTTAGGTAGAACAATCTCCGTCGCATAAGCCGAAGCAAAACGCAAGACACCTGCAATAGGCGCAAAGACAATCGCTAGATAGTTGTAAAAGAAGTCGCCTTTAAAGGCATAGGCAAGTGCCCCGATGATAAAGAAGAGAACGACCGCCTGTATCACTGCTAATAAAATTACTCGTTTCATGTGACCTCCTGACTCTATTATAGCATGAGTATCATCAAAAAGCCGATTAAATTATTCAAAGCGTGTAAAGAAATACTGTAAAGAAGACCTTTTCGACTCACATAAGCCAGACCCAAACTCAATCCCAGACTGGCATAAACTAAAAACTGTTGCAAAGTTCCTGGAAAATGAATCAAGGCAAAAAGCACACTCGATACGAGGAGAAACAGAGTTGTCTGTTTGCTGTTGTTCTGTTTAGGAAAGAGATAGCGCGCTAACATCCCTCTAAAAATTAGTTCTTCTGTCAGAGGAGCAAAGACCACCACCATAAAGAAACCAAAGACAGGCTGAGCCAATGTCAATTGTGATACAGTCTGTTGATTAGCCGACGGATCATCTGGCAAAAAGAACTGGGCTGTAATCGCCACTAGCAAAACCAGAGTAGGCAACCAGATATAACGATTAAAAGCAGTCGTCTGGATGCTAACCTTTTCTGTCTGATACCATCTGTAAACTCCATAAACATAGGCCCCTGACAGAGCGATATAAAGTGGTAAGACTCCATATATTGAAGCCCCTAGTCCAAGAGCTGATAAAGCCATACTCTGAACTAGACCATAACCAAAGAAAAAGGATAGAACAGCTAGAAGAAACCAGCCGAGATTTTTAAGTAAGTTCATATAGGCCTCCTATTTGAAATAGCGTTTTACCATAGGTAACTGCATCACATTGATGTAAATATGGATAGTTCCTACGAGCAAGAAGGCTAGTAACTGAATCTCTCCTGTCAATAAAGAAAAGAGATCAATCAGAAAGTAGAGACCTGGCAAAACATACTGATTTAATTGGAATAAAACCCGAAAACTCTGTTCCAAATTAGCCTGACGCTCCCCTTCATCATAAGAATTTATATAGTCCAAAACATCCTTTGGTGTAGAGAAGAATTCCAAATCAAACTGACGAACGATTGCAATTGTTTTATAGAGATATTTTTGAGCACTGAAAACCATCACTAATGCCAAAAAAGAAAGAGATAATGTTAGATAGCTTACATTCAGTACAATTACTTCACTTCCTGAAATGAAGAGAGACAATAAAATCGCTACGCCTGTTATATTAAAAGCGATGGTTCCAAACTCAAGATTACGATACATTTGTACATAATAGGTTTCATTCAGATCATCATCCATTTCCTCTTGATACAAGGAGTGAAACTTTCTACTTTTCTTTAAGAAATTGAAAGTCAAAAGAATGCTAATAAAACCTAACAGTAAACAAATAGCTGATATCCATGGTATCAAGACCTTTACATCTAAAATAGTTCCATGGGATTCTGCACGTGTCTTAAACATCCCTGCAAAACTGCCCAAGAAACCTCCCAAGACAACAGCCGCTAAAAATAACAATCCACGTTTCTTTTTCATATTCATCCTTTCTCTAAACTAATCCAGCTAACCAGTGACCAAACGCTTTACCTGATTCAAAAATAGATGTCAATCCCTCTGAACCAAGTGATACTAAAATCAAACAAACAGCAAACAAAAGAATAGCTTGGTTTCTAGCTTTTTTTGCCCCATCTCCCAAGGGTTCATTGCCAAGCCAACCTGCTAGATAGGCATAGAGAGTTACTGTTATAATCCCAATCTCTGTCGAAGAGAGAAACAGCAAGACTGTCACCAAACGAACGATATTGGCTTGAATATTAAAATAATTTCCTAAACCTGCACAAACACCCGCAAGTTCTTTGTGCTCAGTATCTACTTGAAAATCTGCTAAAAACTTTTTCATCATTCATTCTCCTTTTTCACTTGCTAGATTTTTGGATTTCTTTTCAATCCAGTCAACTACTGGGATGAGAGCAAAGTAGGCCCAAACAAATTGGTCGCTTTGATATGGATTAAACCAGCCTAGGTCCATCCCAATCAGTAAAAACACACTGACTAATAGAGCTATGGCAACTACATAATAGATTACTTTATACTTGTTCATCATTTTTCTCCTTCTTCTTTAACCAATTGAAAATGGACAAGAGGACTAAATTAATCCAAAACAAATACTTACTTTCAACAAAATAAAACCAACCGAATAATGTTCCAATCATAGCGAAAGCATTCACAATAAAGGCAAAAACACTCATATAATAAATCACTTTATACTTGTTCATCACTCATCCTCCTCTATACGAAATACCGACTCGACTGGTTCATTGAATATCTGTGAAATCTTCAGGGCGATTACAATGGACGGGGTGTACTCATCCCGTTCTAGCAAACTGATGGTTTGCCTGGACACGCCAGCTAGTTTGGCCAGCTCTGTTTGATTCAGGCCATCGCGAGCCCGAAGCTCTTTTAGACGATTTTTTAGCATGTCTTTTTTCTCCTTTGTTCTTATCTTGATTTCATTGTAACACATCTTTTTCTTTTTGACAATTATATTTGTCAAAAAGTTTATGATTTTTGTCATTTTGTAAAAGAAAAAGGTCAGGAATAAGATCCTGACCGGTTTATCTATCATTAAAATCCTAGTTTTTCAAATACTTCTGAAAAGTTTTGGCTGATAGCATCAAGCGTAACTTCCACTTCTTCTCGAGTTTGGTTGTTCTTGACCTTGACTTGTCCGCTTTCGACTTCACTTTCACCTAGAGTAATGAGAGTCTTAGCCGCAAAGACATCGGCTGACTTGAACTGAGCTTTGAGTTTACGGTTGAGGTAATCACGCTCTGCTTTGAAACCTTGTTGGCGAAGGGCTTGTACCAACTCCAAAGCCTTGACATTTGCTCCTTCACCCAAGACTGCGATATAAACATCTAGAGCATTTTCGATAGGGAGAGCCACCCCTTGCTTTTCAAGGATGAGAAGCAGGCGCTCTACACCAAGTCCAAAACCAAATCCAGCAGTTTCTGGGCCTCCAAAGTAGGCAACCAAGCCATCGTAGCGACCACCCGCACAGACAGTCAAGTCATTGCCCTCAATCTCTGTGACAAATTCAAAAATCGTGTGGTTGTAATAGTCCAAACCACGCACCATATTGGTATCGATAATGTAGTCTACTCCGAGAGTTTCCAACATCTGACGCACAGCATCAAAGTGGGCTTGGCTTTCTTCATCAAGGAAGTCCAAGATAGACGGCGCATTCTCTACTGCTAGCTTATCTTCTTTTTCCTTAGAGTCCAAGACACGGAGAGGATTTTCCTCCAAACGACGTTGGCTATCCTTAGACAAAGTCTCCTTAAGCGGTGTCAAATAGTCGATCAAGGCTTGACGATAGGCCGCACGGCTCTCAGGATTGCCAAGAGTGTTGAGGTGCAGTTTCACATCTTTAATGCCAATCTCTTTCAAGAAATGGGCTGCCATAGCGATGGTTTCCACATCGGTAGCTGGATTGCTAGAACCAAAGCACTCAACACCAATCTGGTGAAACTGGCGCAAACGTCCTGCTTGCGGACGCTCATAGCGGAACATTGGACCCATGTAGTAGAACTTACTTGGCTTTTGCACTTCTGGGGCGAAGAGTTTATTCTCTACATAGGAACGGACAACGGGCGCTGTTCCTTCTGGACGGAGAGTGATGTGTCGGTCACCCTTGTCATAGAAATCGTACATTTCCTTGGTTACGATATCCGTTGTGTCTCCAACGGAACGACTGATGACTTCGTAGTGTTCAAAAATAGGCGTGCGCACTTCTGCATAGTTATAGCGCTTGAAAACTTCACGGGCAAAGCCCTCAACGTACTGCCACTTGGCAGACTCAGCAGGTAAAATATCCTGCGTTCCTTTTGGTTTTTGTAATTTCATAGAAAATCCTCTTTATAACTTAATAGTCCTATTTTACCATAAATAGAGGGATTAAAACAGTGAGAAAAAATTAGGATTCAAATATCATTTTTGAGATTAAGAATTGTCAAAAAAATAGCTAGCAAAGAAAGACCAACAAATAGCATCCAAGTCAACTGTATATTCCATACGGCTACAAGTGAAAAACTAGCTGTTCCCACAGGTATGGATAAGGTAAACAATAAACCCAAAAAATTACTGGTACGAGCTAGAACCTCTGGAGCTAGATTTTTCATGAGCATGGCACTAATCTTTGGTGAAACTTTGCCAGACACATACAGAGTTAAAAAGAGAAATAGCAAACCAAGCACGACTTGATTGAATAAGTTAGCCAGACCAACTAGACTGAGTCCCAAGGTCGCCCACATCATCAATCTAGGCAAGGACTGCTTCCCAAAATAATCATTGCCCGTAAGGCTACTGATGATGACTGCTACTAAAACACAGAATTGATTGATAAATAGTGCCTCTGTGTAAGAAAAATTCAAGAGAGAATGGCTCAAAAAGAAGATGTTATAAATGCTTCCTAAAGCGCCACCCAAGGCATTAATAAGCAAGACAGCAAAGAGCATAAAACCAAAGTTTTTCTGTCCACTTTTAAGAAAAACGAGGCGTAAATTTCGATAAATCGTTAGGAACTGGTCTTTGATAGAAAGCTTCTCATTCTTTAGGATTTCACCATCAGGAGATGAAATTGACAGGTTTAATTTGCTTCTTCCTAAAAAGAGAATAGAGGCTGATACGAGGAAAAAACAAGCATTGATTCCCGCAACGAGAGAAAAATTGTTGACCGATAGACCTAAGAGCCAGACTCCGAAAGCTTGACCACCAATAGCTGAAATATAGGTGATAAACTGGGAAAAAGAGTAAGCCTCCATCAGATCATCTTCAGCTACTTTTTCCTTAATGAGAGGCATGCGCAAACCACCTGCAAAATCACTGATGACATCACTAATGACATTGATTAAACACAGGCTAGAAAAGGCAAAGAGACTCGCTTGCTGAACAATTAGGGCTGCTAGAAAAAATAGAACCGCCTGAAACAAACCGCTATAGGTCATCCATTTGACCTTGTCCCTCGTGTAATCTGCACGAATCCCTACAAAAACTGTAAAGAGAGTCGGAAGAATCATGACAATATTCGCCATAGCAACAGCAAAAGATGCTTGTGGTAAGGTCGATGCATAGACGATAAATACCAGGTTGAAAATCGAAGCACCAAAAGCATTGAAGAATCGTGACAAAGTCAAGAGTCGATAAGCTTGATTTCTAAACAATAGCTTCATAGGTAATCTCCCTTCTTGTTCGAACTTCTATATGAAGTATGACTTTAGTATAGCACTTAAAAATTTTAGAGGAAGAACTTTTGAATATATGCAACAAATAAAATGAGCAAAAAACGATAGAACTTCTTTGATGACCTGAGAGAGATCAAGAGTTCTATCGCTTCAAATTTTAAATCATACTTCTTTAGTAATAAAAAATGAATCTTATCTAAATATAGATTACTCTAATCTTAGTATTCTAAAAATTTTAGGTAACATTATAGTTATATATATTAGGAGGGTTACTCCCCCAAATATGAATATCAACCCTCCATTCACTTCTTTTTGAAAAAGATAAGTGAATACTATGGTACCTATCGGCATGATAGATGTATTTAGTGTAAATAAAGTACTCATTACTCTGCCTAAAAATTTTGTTTCGATGGTACTTTGAAGGTAAGTCATCACAATGATATTTAAAACAACAAGAGTAAACGCTATGATTCCCATAAATATACTACCAAGAAAAGAAATAATAATTTGAGAGTTAGTTGATGCAAATGTGATGCCTAAACCAATAATAGCCATAGTTAAGAGAACAAGTGGCATGGTTATCTTACTCTCGAGTAAGATGTTGTTTTCTTTCTTATCTGGCAATAGTGACATTGAAATACTAGCTAAAAGCATTCCTACTGCGGCCATAGTTTCAAGCATCCCTACTGTCGAGTTATCTAACAGAAGTTGCTCTTTTAATACAAAGGGCACCCCAATACTGATAGATGTGTAGAAAAAATTGAGGATAACACTTACAAGAATAATGTATTTTACAATTTGATTTTCTTTAAGAAATTGAATGATTTCTTTGATTCCATGCAGAGGATTTTCACAATTCGTGGCCTTGTTCTCTTGCTCGTTATATTCATAGTAAAATTTCATACTAAGTAGAACTCCTAAAGAGAGGAGGTTTGCAAAGATTTCAATTAGAATAAAACCTGCAAAACCTAACCAACCATAAAAAATGACTCCAATAGCTGGAGAAAGCATGGTTGCAATTGCAATGGCAGTCTGTGTAACAGAACTTAATCTTTGAATTTTTTTATCATTTACTAATTCATGAATTGAGGCTGAATAACAAGTATCACTTATATTTACTGTAATAGAGTGAAGTATTACAAACGGAATTACTAGGTATAAGATACTCGAAGAATCCATAAGAAAATAAAAAGCATAGAACAAAAGAAAGGTAAAAATTCTAAAGATGAAATTATATATCAAAATTTTCTTGTGTGGGTATCTATCTACTAGATTACCAATGGGAACTAAGAAAATCAGACTGACTAAAGGATAAATAATCATATTAATCCCAAAACTCATTGCAGATTTTGTTTGATCCAGTAGCATCAAACCTAAAGCAAAATTGAAAGATTTCCCGCTCAAAGAGCCAATGAAATTGCTAATAAAATCTTTTATAATTTGCTTATTTGAGATACGGTCACTAATTATATTTTTCATTTACATTCTCCCCTCTTCTTAATTTGCAGATATTCAACAATCGGTCGTTTTTCTATAGTATTCGGCAGATTTGTTACAGCCAAGCATCTCAAAAATATGGACAGCATCTTCCATCTTTTTCTGACCCTCCTTAACTCTACCTTGCTTGCTATCAAGGAGACCTTCTGCCCACAAATAGACAATTCGGAAATAGGTCTCGTTTTCCTTGTAGAAATGCTCTTCGATAACACGTTTAAAATAATAGGCATTGGTAAATTCTTCACACTCAATGCTGGCTAAAAAACCATTCAGTAGCATGGTGTGAAATAGGTTCCGATTTCCCTTCATTTCCATTAGAAAATCAGATTTTCGGACCATTTCTCGTACATATCTAGTAAAAAGAGGAATAGATAAGAGAGGAGAACTAACCGAGAATAAATTGAGTTCATACATCCCCCAAATCTCAGTAGAAAACAGGTAATCATGAAGGACTTTCCCTTCCTCTGCTGTTAACTCTACCGTTTCATCCATGCTCTTCATATAAGACTTGATCATAATGGCATTTAGAATATGTTTCTGTTTATTTTGAGAATCGGCATGCTTTTGATACTCCTTACGATACAAGTCCTCGAGAGGTGCTATGTTCTTTGGATCCAAGATATCTGTGATTTCTTTTCTCAACTCAGAATCTGTATCATACTGAAAACCTCTCGCCAGAAAGAGGATTTCCTCTACACTCGCAGATATATTTTCTAAGGCAAACAGAAACTTTCCCACCGAAAGTTCACTCTGACCTGTTTCAAATCGGGACAACATGGACGGCGAAAATTGTCCCCCAGTTGCTTGTCTTAGCGAGATATTTCTTGATTCTCGTAATTGTCTAAAGACTGTTCCAATCTGCTCCATCGCCTTCCCCTTGATTCCATATTTTCTTCATTTTATCATATTTTTCAGAAAATTCATCAAAAACTTGCCAAATTGTCAGAATTATGAGAAAATAGAGGATATTTATCAGGTGGAGGGACTGTTATGAGAGACGATATCAAAATCAATGACCGCGCTTTGGCTTTACAAGACCAAATTATCGAAAAACTAGAGAAGGTTTTTGATACAGATGTGGAATTGGATGTGTACAATCTGGGCTTAATTTATGAAATCAATCTGGATGAAACAGGTCTCTGTAAGATTGTCATGACCTTCACCGATACTGCCTGTGATTGCGCCGAAAGCCTGCCTATCGAAATCGTCGCAGGTCTGAAACAAATCGAGGGTATCGAAGATGTCAAGGTTGAAGTTACCTGGTCGCCTGCTTGGAAGATCACACGAATCAGTCGCTACGGCCGTATTGCCCTTGGACTGCCACCTCGTTAATACTCTTCAAAAATCTCTTCAAACCACGTCAGCTTTATCTCCAACCCCAAAGCTGTGCTTTGAGCAACCTGCGCCTAGCTTTCTAGTTTGCTCTTTGATTTTTATTGAGTATAAGCAGGCAAATCACTTTTGAAGATGAAAAGAAGCAAGCCGAAAATGGCTTGCTTTTTAAGTTTATTTTTTACCTGACTTGTCCATATTCCAGAAGTCTGTCACGGCTCCGCGTGAAGCAGATGATACGATATGGGCATATTTACCGAGAACACCACGGCTGTAAAGAGGTGGCAATGTTGTTTCTGCCTTGCGTTTTTCAAGTTCTTCTTCTGATACGGCCATGGAAATTTCTTTGGTATCTTGGTCAACCGTAACGATATCACCTGTACGGAGGTAAGCAATCGGTCCACCATCCTGAGCTTCAGGAGCGATATGTCCGACAACCAGACCATAAGTACCACCAGAGAAGCGTCCATCCGTCAAGAGGGCAACCTTGTCTCCTTGACCTTTACCAACGATCATGGATGAAAGGGATAGCATCTCAGGCATACCAGGACCACCCTTAGGCCCAACGAAACGGACAACAACTACATCGCCATCAACGATTTCATCTGTCAGAACAGCCTGGATAGCATCTTCTTCTGAGTCAAAGACCTTAGCTGGTCCAACGTGGCGACGCACTTTCACACCTGATACTTTAGCAACCGCACCATCAGGGGCAAGGTTCCCATTCAAGATGATAAGCGGACCGTCTGCACGTTTTGGATTTTCAAGTGGCATAATGACTTTTTGGCCTGGTGTAAGGTCTGCAAAGTCAGCCAAGTTTTCAGCGACTGTCTTACCAGTACATGTGATGCGGTCGCCATGAAGGAAACCATTTGCCAAGAGGTATTTCATAACCGCAGGGACACCACCGACTTCGTAGAGGTCTTGAAAGACATACTGACCAGATGGTTTCAAGTCAGCCAAGTGAGGCACGCGCTCTTGGATCGTATTGAAGTCCTCAAGTGACAAGTCAACATTAGCCGCATGGGCAATGGCAAGCAAGTGAAGAGTGGCATTTGTAGAACCACCGAGAGCCATAGTTACAGTGATGGCATCTTCAAAAGCTTCACGAGTCAAGATATCTGATGGTTTGAGACCAAGCTCCAGCATCTTGACAACAGCACGTCCTGCTGCTTCGATATCTTCTTTCTTGTCAGCTGATTCAGCTGGATGAGATGAAGATCCTGGCAAACTCATACCGAGAACTTCGATAGCAGTTGCCATGGTATTAGCTGTATACATACCACCACAGCCACCAGGGCCAGGGCAGGCATTACATTCGAGACGTTTCACGTCCTCAGCTGTCATGTCACCATGGTTCCATTTTCCGATACCCTCAAAGACAGAAACCAAGTCAATGTCTTTGCCATCAAGATTTCCCGGTGCAATAGTACCACCATAGGCGAAAATAGCTGGAATATCCATATTGGCAATGGCAATCATAGAACCAGGCATGTTCTTGTCACAGCCACCGATAGCGACAAAGGCATCCACGTTGTGACCACCCATCGCAGCCTCAATAGAGTCCGCGATGATGTCACGAGATGTTAGAGAGAAACGCATACCAGGCGTTCCCATGGCGATCCCGTCTGCTACGGTAATGGTTCCAAACTGAACAGGCCAAGCGCCCGCAGATTTGACACCTTCTTTAGCCAATTTCCCAAAATCATGCAAGTGAATGTTACATGGTGTATTTTCCGCCCAAGTTGAAATCACTCCCACAATCGGTGTTTCAAAGTCCTTATCTGTCATTCCAGTGGCACGAAGCATGGCACGGTTTGGTGATTTCACCATACTGTCATAAACGCTACTGCGGTGACGTGTATCTAATTCTGTCATTTGTTCCCTCCCATTTCAGTTTTTACCATTATAGCACAATTTCCGCATGAAGAACAGAATAAAATTCTTGAATTTTCAGAAAATTTCGATTACTAGCTTCTAATTTTTTTATCTTTTTTTGTCAAGTAACTTTACTTTACAAAAAAAATGTGTTATCCTAGTATGGTTGATGAAAATCACTAGATTGAATCGAATTTAAATACCTAAAGGAGAAAAGAAAATGGCAGTACCTGCACGTCGCACCTCAAAAGCGAAGAAAAACAAACGTCGTACACACTACAAAGTAACAGCTCCATCTGTAAACTTTGACGAAACTACTGGAGATTACTCACGTTCTCACCGCGTATCACTTAAAGGATACTACAAAGGACGTAAAATCGCTAAAGCTGCATCAGCTGAATAATAGAAGGGAGATACCATGCGCGTAAATATCACACTTGAACACAAAGAATCTGGTGAACGCTTGTACCTTACTTCTAAAAACAAACGTAACACTCCAGACCGTCTTCAATTGAAGAAATACTCACCAAAACTTCGCAAGCACGTAGTGTTTACAGAAGTTAAGTAGGGGTTCAATACGAATCAATACATAAGAAAAACGCTGATTTAAAGCGTTTTTTCTTTTTGCCAAATGCGATATATTGCACTGTATTTCAATCCAAACTCTACCTTTTTCTCTACCTTTTTTCTTAAGACCTGGTTTGGAAAGTATGAATTTCAGTTGGACTAAAAACAGCGTAATATCAAGACTTTTCTCCGCTTTTATAAAAGCGTTTTTCCAATCAAATTCAACTAATTTTATCTAAATGGTGTGGATTTTACCCCCAAAATTACAGAGAATGGAGCTGATAAACACTAAACGTTCACACCATTAGTTAAATGATTTTTTTCATCATTTTTCTTAGATGATAGAACTTCTAATTTATTTCTTATTCAAGCAAAAACAACCTGCTATAAGTAAGAAAGAGGAAGATACAAGAAAAACACGGCGTAAAAACCGATTCAGTTCATTGTCCTCAATCCTTGTCTGCTTCATTTTCTTTTACGAGATCGTTTTGTGAATCTTTTTCAGAGAGTTTTTGATCAATATACTTGTCAATGTTTTCATAAAATTCCTTGGTCGCTTCACTATCTAATGTTGGCGAGTTCTGAACTTGATTCACTTTCAATTGAACAGATTGAATACCGTAAGAGGCTTGTTTTTGGTGGAGTGTTTCTAATTCTTCTTCTGAAATCGGATCTCCAACAACCGTCAAGACCAATTCATTGTTACTTGACTTGTAGACTTGATTAATAACCGTATAATTGGCGAACTCTTTTCCTACAAACTGTTTGATCCCTTCTTTGCGCGCTTGTTCTATTGTCAGAGTAACTGCCGAATAGCTAGCTGGAAGAATCAACAATACAATCAAAGAAATCAAGCCAATTCTCATTTTAATGCTCAGCTCTTTAAATGAAGTTAAAGGAGATTTTCTCATCAAAATTCTTGTTCCAACAATGTTGGCTAGCATGATAAAGACACAGTTGATCAAGAAAAGATAGAGAGCCCCCAATAAAAATCGTACATTCCCATTAGCTAAACCATAGCCAGCAGTACAGATAGGCGGCATCAAAGCTGTAGCAATGGCTACTCCTGGCACGATATTGTTTGCTTCTTTTTTCCTTGAACCGATCACACCAGCAATCCCACCAGCAATAGCAATGAGAACATCCCAAATGGTTGGAGAGGTTCGTGCGATCAACTCGCTACTTGCATAAGACAAGGGAGAAATCCAGAAATACAGAGTCGAGACAAGCAAACTGACCAACACTTGAGTCAATAAAACCTCTAGAGATTGCTTGATTAAACGCGTATCAAAAATAGCTAAACCGAATCCCAGTCCAACAATCGGTGTCATGAGAGGTGAAATTAACATGGCTCCAATAATAACAGCTGTTGAATTCATATTTAGACCGATAGAGGCAATAAAAATTGCACACATCAAAATCGCTGTATCTCTCAATCGAACATGAAGGTCATCGTATAATTTCTCACGGTATTCCCGTGTTGAATAATTGGCAGTCATTTGTCCTCTCCTCTTTCCTTATTTAAATCGGTATAATAATTAATAATAACAGCTGATAAACAGCCAAAAAATATGAGCCCATAAATCGTCAAGAAGACACTGGTAATCCTTCCAATCAAGGTCACAGCTAGGAGATCCCCGTAGCCGACAGTCGTCGAAGTCACAAAAGCATACCAAAGACCGTCTCCGTAATTTGTGATAGCAGGTTCAACTAGGAAAAGCACGCCTCCTGACCCAAAAACAAAGGTCACAAAACTCAGAGCAAACCGAGTAAAACCCGTAACCTGTATAATATGCCATAACATTTTTAAACGTCTCATTTGTTCTCCTTATTCATACTAGCTCCTGACCGAGCCGTTTTTTCCAATAATCAAAGTGAAGATAGGACATGATCTCCATCAGAGAAAGATAGACAAACTGATAGATCTGATTTAAGCTGATTATCAACTGATATTGTTTGAAAAATGACTGGAAGAAAGACCAGATATGACTGTCTTGAATCAGTCCCTTCTTAACATCAGACAGGATATTAGCTAAAGCTCCCAAGGACTGAAACGGTAAATCCTTGACATTTATATAGATCCGGTCCACCACATCATTCAGACTGGTATCTTGGATGGCATGAAATTCTCCAAAGAGAACTCCTGCCGCTCCAAGAGTAGAAACAAATTCCACCAAATAATTTCTGAGGAAATTTTCTCAACCTTTTCCCATAATGTGTTTAGTGCCATCCATAACGATCCCAACCAGAAAAAGGAAAGAAAATAAGCAAAGAAATTTTGCCGTAAATCCCAAAAAGCTTGAAGACTTGGTGTCGTTGGTTTTTCTAACTCTAAAATCAAAATGGTCATAATAATTGCTAGAACAGCATCTGTCAATGCAATTAATCTATCTTTCTTCATCAGATTACGTTGCCTTTCATTTTGTAGTATTCTATCTCATCGTATAATATTTATTAATCTTAAATATTGGATAGTCACTTCATATTTTGAGTACAAACAAGATACACTAAAAAGCATGTATCTGTCATATTTTATTTAACTTTAGAAATATTCATCCATCTAATCAATAAATATATCATATTTCACAATAAATGACTACTATCAAAGATACATTTTCTTTCAGATTTCTCCCTTTTAAACTTGGCTAACTTGACCTGCATTACCTAGGTCGCTTTGCTTTAAATTATACTTTTTTCTTAAAGATTTGCTACGAGTAGTCTTTCATGTGAGTAATTTTTATCAAAAAATTTCATAGATAAGTCCTATATATAATCATGATAAAGTAGTAAAAATAGTTGTTATCCTAGTTGATTAAAAAAGTCTTTGATTTCCTCATCTTTTATAAAATAATATATAATTTTCCCCTCTCTTCTAGTATCCAAGATGTTTTGATTGGCTAGTTTACGAAGATGGTGGGAGGCAGATGCCATACTGAGATTTAGTAAACAGGCTATATCACAGACACAGAGTTCTTCAACAGCAAGGAGATAAAAGATGATATTTATCTGTTTATTATCGGTAAACTTTGATAAAATACGAAGTGATTTTTGGACTTTTTCCTTTTCAAGGTAGTTCGTTGCGGTTGTAACATTTTGCTGATTTATAATATTCACTTGGCAGATACTATCTTTTTTCATAATTTTTTCTCCTAGCCGAACACAGTCCTTAGCATGTTAAAGCTGTTGTTTTCAATCAGGATATACATCCCCAGTCCTAAATAAACAACGGCAATAAACCATCTGCTATATTTTTCCAAAGTTTCTCCAACAGAAGGGACTTGTGCCAATTTTTGGGCAGAAAAAACCAAGAGATAAATCATGACTAGAAAGGTAAGTAAAGCCACTATCAAATTCGCTAAATTTAAGGTAATAAAATATGGGACAAAAACACCAATATTGTCAGCACCACAACTTGCAAAAGTAATCATAGCGACTAGAAAAATCAGGTTTTTATTATCTTTGCGCAAACCATCTTTTGCAATAGCTTCTCCATCAGAATCTCCTAAAAGCAAAACTTTGAGTCCTAGGAAAATTGGAATCAAACCGAGCAAACCTAAAATCTCTTTACTAGGAATATAATTTAAGACAAATGCAAAAAGTAAACTTAGCAATATTAGACTAACAGAGCCTAGAAATTGTCCTAAATAGATGTTAATGATGTCTTTTCTGCTTTTTCTTTTGGCAAAAAATAACATTAGGATAATAAGTAAGTCTACGGCTGTCCCAGAATACAGGATTATTGAAGTAACAACATTTTGAACCATAAAGCACCTCATTCAAATATATTTTTGAATGTATTTTAACATTAAACTTTGTAGATGTCAACTTCAGCTCCATCAAAATATAGATAAGAAGGTAGTGTCCCAAACATTAAAAAGCCCTGCCATCGAAATGATAGCAGGGCTTAACTTCAATATCCAGATGATATATTTATCTAAAAAAGGTAGAGTAAAAGGTAGAGTTTTTATTGATTTGTAGTGCGATATAATGAGTTTCCAAAAATCAAAAATCGCTTAAAATCAATATTTTGACATCTATTGACGTGTACTGAAACCCTTACTTAACCTCTGTAAGGATATAATTACGGTACCAGTATATCATAAATAATAACAAAATCTTGACTTTCCGAAAAATAAGTATTTTCCGGAAAAATATCGAAATTAAATCAAAACTAAAAATATCTCATACATTTGAACTGCACCCCAAAAGTTAGACAGAAAAAATCTAACTTTTGGGGTGCAGTTCATCAAAGGTGCTTTTCATTTTAAAAAACTTGTGGAAAAACTTCATCCCATATATCTACTAAGCTTTTCCCGTCAAATACTTTAGCTTCCATAGCTTCATCAATTGTATCAAACTGCTGACCTTCATAATCATAACCAACTACACATATACTCGATAAAAAGCAAGCACCTCGGCTATTATAATTAAATTCAAGATCTTTGTCTAAATATTTTTTAATTTCATCCTTTTTCATATAGGACCATCCCAACTAAAACAATCTCAACAAACAAGATTTTTTCCTTAGATTCTATTCCCACTACTAGCTTTCTATGATGCTGACGATTTCATCTTCAAAATATTCATAAAGAGTTCCATCAACATCTACCAGCAAGGAGTCAATCTCCTCGTCATTGTCAGAGGCGTCACAATAGTCTTCTACAAATCCTCTAACTACCGCGCCATTTTTTAACGTGATAATTACATCTGTACGGTTAAATTTCCAGAGTGTCATTTAAATATTCCTTTCAATATTGGCTAATTGCTTTGCTTTTTCGTAGTAAGGTGTTAAGAAATCGATAAAACCTTGTTTGTCGCTTGGATCATGTTCCTCTAAAAATATCATCAACTCAAAGTCATTGAGAGCGTCAAACATTTCAGAGTTTTCATTATCCCAAGCCTCGGAAAATTCCGCATCTTCTCCAAAAAGAGCGTTAAACGTAAAGGAAAAATCCCAAAAATTATCAATCTGACCACTGACTGTTTGCTGGAGCATGTCTAATACTTGTTGACTATAACCCATTACCCTTCCCCTCCTAATAAGAACGTTGTAGCATATTGAGCTACGTTCCAAAAATTTAACAGACAAAATCTAATTTTTGGGGTGCAGTTCATTCATCAAAGATGATTTTTATTTTAATAATACTGCACTTCAATTCCATCCATAATTTCTACTAAAGTGTTATCGTCAATTTTTAGAGAAATCAGATCAATGAATGATGATACCTGGTATTCCTTATCTCCAATCACCACTACAATATCATGAACAGAATTAGGAAAAATCCCACATACTTGACCATTATAATCAAAAGAGGCATCCCAACCATTGTCATATAACTCTTGTAAATCATCTAATATTGCCATATAAACTAAATCCTTTTCCATAGTGTTTTCTTTCAAATAAGGCAGGTAAAAGCACCTAGATTGTTCTAAGTCCTATGAGATTGTTTTAATCGAGACAATCTCACTCTCAAAGAGAGAAATTTCAGTAGCTTCATCTGGACTAGG
Organism: Streptococcus sp. KHUD_018; assembly: GCF_054861215.1. The sequence continues at coordinate 97,714 of NZ_CM142176.1, read as the reverse complement.
ATTAGCAATGAGAATAGTGATTTCATCTTGCTCATCATTGTCCATTTCGTCAACAAAGTCTATGACACGTCCCTTGATTATCTTATCGCAATTAGTGACTATCTGAACCCTTGATCGAAGATACTTCCAAAGCTGTTTACTCATTTATTTTCCTCTCTGCTATTTTTTCGATAGTTCTTATACTTTTTATAGTTAGTCGATAAAATCGCCTAGGTTGAACTAAGCACTAATAATTTTGATTTTCTTGATAATATCTTCAGGATATGAGCGATCACCTATAACTATTTCGTCAGGACCATCTAAATCATAACCGTCAAACCAATCAACCACCCTACCCTTGATGGAGGTCCCATCTTCTAAAATAAGGCGAACATTTTTATCAACATATTCCCATAATTTCATTAAGTTCCTTCTCTCTAACATCGGAACAATATGACCCAATATTAGTTATTTACTAATGGCTTTTAGTTCCTGTTAAAAGCATTATAGCACACCTTACTTGCTAAAGTACAACAAGCACCCCATTAGACTAACCTGCTACTTTGCTTTCTTGTAAAAATGTTGTATACTTAAGTAAATAAAGGAAGTAATCTTGTTCCCCCCTGTCTACTATGTGGTCGGAATGATGGTTACTTCTTTTTTCCCCCTTACTATCTCAATAGCCTTGTATTTAAAAGTTTTTTAGGCTATAATTAAATTAACGAATAGAGGTTTTCCATCTCCCCTTGAAACAGATCTTTCTGCGGTAGGAGGTGGGACGCCTCTATTTGTTTTTTAAGTCAAAATGATGTAAAATTAATTCAAGAAAGAAGTGTGGTTTTCCCGCCTAAAAGCTCTATAGCTGTGGGAGGGTCACGCTTCTTTTTACCTCTCAAAAGAGAACGCAAAAAAAGCCGTCTCATTCTTTGAAGCAGCAATGAAATCAATCTAGCAAATATCTAAACAAACCCAGAAATCAACATTTTAAGACAAAGCAAAAAGCCCACTGTTGTAGGCTTCTTACAATATAAAGTCTTATCTTAAAGCATTTTATTGTAGAATTCAACGACAAGTGCTTCGTTGATTTCTGGGTTGATTTCGTCGCGTTCTGGCAAGCGAGTCAATGAGCCTTCCAATTTTTCAGCGTCGAATGATACAAATGCTGGACGTCCAAGAGTAGCTTCTACTGCTTCAAGGATTGCTGGAACTTTCAATGATTTCTCACGAACTGAGATCACTTGACCTGGAGTTACGCGGTATGATGGGATATCAACGCGTTTTCCGTCAACAAGGATATGACCGTGGTTTACGAATTGACGAGCTTGACGACGAGTAGTCGCAAGACCAAGACGGTAAACGACGTTGTCCAAACGACGTTCCAAAAGAAGCATGAAGTTGAAACCAAGGATTCCGCCTTTGATTTTTGTAGCTTGTACGAACAAGTTACGGAATTGTTTTTCACCTACACCGTAAGTAAAACGAAGTTTTTGTTTTTCAGCCAATTGCAAACCGTATTCTGACAATTTAGAACGGTTGTTTGGTCCGTGTTGTCCTGGTACGTAGTTACGACGTGCCAATTCTTTACCTGTACCTGTAAGTGAAAGGCCAAGGCGACGAGCTTGTTTCCAAGATGGTCCTGTATAACGTGACATATGTATGTCCTCCTGATATAAATAATATTTCGGTGGAAATAGTCACTTAGAAAGCCCTGATTCGTGCAGATGCCCTTCGCCTAAACAGCCAAGGTTACTTGTCATAAGACACCTGTTGACGAGCTTCATGCTTTCCTGCTGCTATTTCACACAAAGGCTATTGTACCATGAAAAGCTCGATTTGTAAAGGGAATTTACAGTTTTATTTCAAATTGAGAGAGAATGTAAATTTGCTACCTAAGCCATACTGGCTTTCTGCTGTGATGTCGCCACCAAGCTGATGGGCTAGTTCTCGTGCAATCGCAAGACCTAAGCCATGACCACCTGTTTTCATATTGCGCGAAGTTTCTACACGATAAAGTCGTTTAAAAATCTTTTCCAAATCCTCAGGAAGGATTCCCTGGCCCTCGTCTTTCACACTGATTGTCAGCTCTTGTTCTGTTAATTGGGCTAGAACCTCAATTCTGGTTCCTGGTTCTGAATATTTAAAGGCATTGTTTAACAAATTGACCAGAATGCGAGAAAGTTTGTCATAATGGCTCTTGATTTTCGCTGACTCAGGTAACACTTGAATGTAAACATCTCGCTCCTCTTGTTCAATCTGGAGTTGAAATTCACTCATCGACTCAATCAATAGCTGATCTAAAAAGACCTCTTCAACTTCTTCATCAGCAGTATCTTGAGGTTGGGTGTTGAGAGTCAAAACATCCAACTCCTCCACTAGCTTGTTTAAACGCTCGGTTTGTCGACCAATCGTGGTTAAGTAGTGGAGTCGCTCCTCTTCCTTGATCACTCCATCTAGAATTCCCTCCACAGTAACCTGAATAGAAGTAATGGGAGTTTTAATATCGTGAGAGAGCTGCGCAATCATCATTCTTTTTTCTTGCTCACTCTCATCAAGTGATTGAAAGGTGGCCTGCAAATTGTGGGACATATCATTAAAAGCCTGGCCCAGCTCATGAAATTCTAATGGGCCTTTGGTTTCGATTTCTGTACTGAAATCCTTGCTTGCTATAGCCTGAGCTTGTTTTTTCAAATGTTTCAGAGAAGAAAAAACAGGCGACAAAAGAAAGATGCTCACTGCAGCGCCGATAAAACTAGCAATCAAGGTCATTCCAACTAGAAAGTAAACTTCACTTTTCTCAATCAACATTCGTTGGACTGCCCAGAAAACGACCAAAATCGTTAGTAGAGTCGAAACTAGGTACCCCACTAAAATATAGTTTTTTAATTTCATTTTCTACCTCTTGGTTTTTCCATCTTATAGCCCAAACCCCAGACAGTTTTGATAGCAGGAGCATTTGAATTTGTGTACTTGGTCAACTCTTGCCTCAAAGCATGGATATGAACATTGAGTGTATTAGTATCATCCACATAGTCCTCTTGCCATACCTTCTCGTAAAGTTCCGTCTTTGAAAAGACTCTCTCAGGATTGCTGGCTAATACCCATAGAAGTTCAAAGGATTTTACTGTCAATTCCAAAGGTTGATCCCCAATGCGAACCTCATGAGTCACATGGTTGATTACCAAGTCACCAAACTCGATCTGTTCTGTCTCTCTTCCACGGCTAAGGCGACGCAAGATATTATTTACTCTTAAAACCAATTCGCGTGGGCTAAAGGGTTTGACTATAAAATCATCTGCCCCCAAACTTAATCCATAAATCTTATCCTGCTCGCTTGTCTTAGCAGTTGTAAAGAGGAAGGGTTGATCAGGAGCGATATACTGAACTTCACTGATAAAATCATAACCGTCCATATTGGGCATCATGATATCTGTGATAATGAGGTCGATAGATTTTTTTCTGAAAAGTTCTAATCCCTCTTTACCATCATGGGCGACCAAAACATCGTAACCTGCCTGTATAAGATAGCGGTTTTGAATATCTAGAATATCTATCTCATCATCAACCAGCAAAATTGTCTTTTTCATCTGACACTCCTTCGATAAAAACAGTGTTATACTTGCTTTAGTATAACACTATTTTCTCTAATGTTTAAATGATTTGAATCTTAATCTTCTCGTTTGGTTGTCAAACCCAAGAGTCCAACAAGACCTGCCAAGGCTAGACCAAAGATACCAAGGCCAGCTGTAGCCGTTTGAGCTTCCCCAGTATTTGGTAGCATCGCTTTATCATCTTTTTTCATCATATTAGCCATTGGGCTAGAAGCTGGTTGATCTACTTTCATATCTGACATATGGTGATTTGTACCCATCATACCCTCAGTCATACCTGTAGAGCCTGTTTCAGAAGGCTTCGTATTCATCTGACCTTGTTGAGATGGTATTGTCGCCATTTCTTTTCCACGAAGCTGAATCGTTACTTGACGAGTTGCGATAAGATTGGTCAAATCTGGTTTTCCATCTTTAGAACCATAGACCTTAACAGTAGCTAGATACGTATGGGTTCCGTTAGCTCGAAGTTGATCCAGCAAGGCCTGACCATCTTTGCCAACCGTATTGCCATTCAAATCCACTTCGTAGAAATATTGACCTTTAGCCAAGCCTTCAAGTGGCAATAGGGCAGGATTTTTAGCTGTTCCGTTGTCTGACCATGGAGCTTTGTCTGAAGCTTTTAACAAGAGGCGAGTCAACATACCATCTCCACCAAAAGCTTCGTATGGAATAACTTGGTTGACACCGGCCAAGAATGGACCTGGAACATTTGCTTTGTCAAGGTAGCTAGCTGGAACATCAATGCTATTTTTGATGTTATTAGCAACAGAGTCTTTAACCTGATTTGGTGTGGTCAAGCCATTCAAATTAACAGTCAAATCTTTAGTCGCTACCAGATTAGTTAAGTCAGGCTTGCCGTCTTTCGCACCGTACACTTTGATGGTTGCCTTATAGCTTTGTGTACCATTTTGTTTCAAAAGGTCAAGCAGCTCTTTATCAGATTTACCTTGGGTGCCTGCTAAATCCACTTCATAGAAGTAAAGGCCTTTGCCCAATTTCTCTACTGGTGGGAGAGCTGGATTTTTGGCTGAGCCGTTGTCTGACCATGGAGCCTTATCAGATGCTTTCAAGATAAGACGAGTCAACATGCCGTCACCAGCGAAGAATTCGTATGGAATGACTTGGTTGACACCAGCTGTGAAGGGACCTGGGAAATTGGCTTTGTCAAGGTAGCTAGCCGGAACATCTACTGTATCTTTGGTGTTGTCGGCCACACCTTTTTGGACTTCAGCTGGGGTGGTCAAACCATTCAAATTAACAGTCAAATCTTTAGTTGCTACGAGATTGGTTAAGTCAGGCTTGCCATCTTTCGCACCGTACACCTTGATAGTAGCTTTATAGCTTTGAGTTCCATTTTGTTTCAAGAGGTCAAGCAGCTCTTTATCTGATTTGCCTTGGGTTCCAGCCAAGTCTACTTCGTAGAAGTAAAGGCCTTTGCCCAATTTCTCTACTGGTGGGAGATCTGGATTTTTAGCTGTTCCGTTGTCTGACCATGGAGCCTTATCAGAGGCTTTCAAGATCAGACGAGTCAACATGCCGTCTCCAGCGAAAAATTCATATGGAATGACTTGATTGACACCAGCTGTAAATGGTCCTGGGAAGTTTGCTTTGTCAAGGTAGCTAGCTGGAACATCTACTGTGTCTTTGGTATTGTCAGCCACACCTTTTTGCACTTCAGCTGGGGTGGTCAAACCATTCAAGTTAACAGTCAAATCTTTAGTTGCTACGAGATTGGTTAAGTCAGGCTTGCCATCTTTCGCACCGTACACTTTGATGGTAGCCTTATAGCTTTGCGTACCGTTTTGTTTTAAGAGGTCAAGCAAGTCTTTATCTGATTTTCCTTGAGTGCCTGCTAAATCCACTTCATAAAAGTAGAGACCTTTGCCCAATTTTTCTACTGGTGGGAGGGCAGGATTTTTAGCCGTTCCGTTGTCTGACCATGGAGCCTTGTCTGATGCCTTCAAAATCAGGCGAGTCAACATACCATCTCCACCAAAAGCTTCATATGGAATGACTTGGTTGACACCAGCTGTAAATGGTCCTGGGAAATTAGCTTTATCCAAGTAAGAAGCCGGAACATCTACTGTATCTTTGGTGTTGTCAGCCACACCTTTTTGCACTTCAGCTGGGGTGGTCGCTGCTTGCGCTTCACTAGTTTCACGGTCTTGTCCAGAAACTGTAGACGCAGGACTTTTCGCAGGTCTAACTGCATCTTCTGTTTCTTTCTTAGAGTCAGGTTGTGCTTGTACTTCTTCTTTTGGCGCTACTGCCGGCTCTTTAGCAGTTGCGTCCGTTTTTTCTGAAGGGCTTGTCGTATCCACACTTGCTTTAGGTGCTGAGTCTGCTTGTTCTGAAGGAAGAGCTACATCGACTGCTTTTTTGAGAACCTCTGCTGGTAAGTCGCTCTTTTCACTCACCGAAGTTGCGTCTGGCACGACTTGGGCAGGGGTCGGATTGACGACATCAGCGCGTGCAGAACTTGGTTGACCTACTAGGACAAAGAAGCCACTAGCCACAACAACTGAAGCAACACCGACACTGAGACGGCGAATTGACCAACGAGTATATCTCTGATTTGGATTGAATTTCATAGGATTCTCCTTAGAGTTTTCTTTTTTTTGATGACTCTAGTATAATCTCCTAAAATTAAAAAGGATTAAGAAAAAGTTAAAATTTTTCTTAAATCCCTCTTATAAAATACTTATATTGACTCGTTAATTATTTGGAAAGAGAGTAGCCCTTCCTCTCCTACTCACTCAGTTCAGCCAGGGTGTCCAGATGTTGGTTATTAATGACGGCCATGATGTAGGCATCTGCCTGCAAGAGGTCATTAGGTCCGAATTGGACATCCAGAGGAGCATTTTCGTAGGAACGAAAGCCAAGTACGTTGAGGTTGTATCGCCCACGCAAATCCAACTGACTGAGGCTTTTACCTACCCATGATTGGGGGATTTTCATCTCGACAATCGATACATTCTTGTCCAGCTGAAAGACGTCTACACTGTTATGAAAGAGGATGGTCTGTGCCAATGAGCGCCCCATTTCAAACTCTGGTGAGATGACTGCGTCTGCCCCGATTTTTTCTAGAACCTTTTTAGCTGTATGACTTTTGACCTTGGCAATGACGGTCGGTACTCCTAAACTCTTGCAGTGCATAACCGCTAGAACACTGGACTCCAAATTTTCACCCGTTGCGACAACTACGGTATCACAGGTGTCAATCCCCGCTGATAGAAGGAGTTCTTCATCCGTGATATCTCCAACTACCCCTCGCGCCAACACTGGTTCAAATTGATTAATGCGTTCCTCGTGGTCATCAATAGCAATGATATTCATGTCATGCTTGGCTAGAGCTTCCAAAACACTGCTCCCAAAAATTCCCAAGCCTAAAATTCCAATTGTTCGATCTGACATCATTTATCCTTTCTTATCCAATGGTGATATCTGCTTTCATATAGTGAATTGTGTCTTTCTTATCTGGCTGGTATTCCGCTACACTGACCAGTAGTGTCAAGGGACCAATACGGCCGATAAACATCAGCAACATAACGATACTGAGGGCTAACTTACCTAACTCCGGCGTTAAATTTGCCGTCACTCCAACTGTCGCAAGGGCTGAAATGGTCTCAAACATGAGGTAGATAAAGCGCGGATTTCCTTCTGCTGTTATCCCTAGTAGGATCAAGCCCAGCAAGAAGGTCAGTAAGAAGATAATAAAGACACTGAAAGATTTTTGCACAGTTCGGGGTTCAATGGTCCTCCGAGCTACATTGGCATGAGGCAAGCCCAATAATTCACTGCGAGCAAAGACCAACAAGACAAAGAAGGTCGTAATCTTGAGTCCTCCTGCTGTCCCTCCAGGTGCCCCGCCCAGAAACATCTGCAGGATGTAGATCAGTAAGGTAACTGGTCGAGCCTGGGTGTAGTCAATGGAAGCAAAGCCAGCCGTTCTCATGCTGACGGTTTGGAAGAAACTAACCAGCAGTTTCTCTGGAGCGCTGAGATTTCCAATCGTCCCAGGATTGTTCCACTCAATTAAGAGAGTCGATACTGTTCCAAAGAGCAAAATCCCCGCCGTTAAAAAGAGAACCAACTTGGTATGGAAACGCAGACGGCGTTTTTTCTTTTTCCCAAACTGGGTCGCTAGATCAAACCAGACCATAAATCCTAGCCCACCCGTGATAATCAAACCTGCAATCACTAGATTGATCAAGGGGTCCGTTTGAAAAGCTAGCAAACTCGTACTTCCAAAATTATCAAATCCAGCATTGCAGAAAGCTGAAATGGCCAAAAAGATAGAAGTTAAAATCCCTCGTCCCCAGCCAAATTCAGGAATAAAGCGGAAACTCAAGAGAAAGGCACCGATTCCTTCCACCAGAAAAGTCGTCAGAAAGATCGAGCGGATAAAATCCTTTAGAGACTGAGTTTCCCCATAGCTAAAACTTTCCTGAATGGTCTCACGACCACGAAGACTGAGCTTTTGCTTGCCTTGGATATAAAAGATTCCGATAAAGGTCATGAGACCCAATCCACCGATCTGGATCAAAATCATACAGATCAACTGGCCCCAGATATTGTAAGTAGAGGCTACTGGCTGGGTAAAGAGCCCTGTCACACAGACCATAGACACAGTCGTAAAGAGATGGTCAAAGTAGGTCGCTTGTGACGTTTCTGCTTGCACAAAGGGGAGACTTAAAAGAAGCGAACCTAAGAAGATCACTAGGGCAAAACTTAAAAAGATGCGACGGGCTGGCGATAAACGTCCCAATGTCGTCTTGATTTTTTCCAAAAAAGATTTGAATAACATAACTACATTCTACCATAAAAACAGTAAGAGTACTCACATATGGTGCAAAATGGCAAGACAGAGTTCGAGTGCCTTATCAAAAGCTTCTGAGCCCCAGTCACGACTGTCGTAGTTGTCCAGATCCGCTAAGGAATCTGCGGTAAAGAGCAATTCCCCCCAGACAACACCACGTAGTTGGGCAACTGCCGCAAGAGCAGAGCACTCCATCTCCACAACAGAGCAACCTTCTTCCTTGCGATAGGCAACCTTTTCAGCTGTCTCTCGATAAAAACCATCTGTCGTCCAGGTCATGACCTCCTCGTAAGGAATGCCTCTTTGCTCCAAGACTTGCTCAATGGCAGAGACAGCCTCAATCTGCATCTCCATATAACGAGAAGGCGCTACATAGTGGTAGCTAGTCCCCTCATCTCGCAGAGCGCGAACAGGGACGAGAAAGGCATTTTCCTCTATATCGGCTAGGACACCACAGGTACCAGTGGAGATGATTTGCTCCACACCATAGCCAATCAACCAATCCATAAACTGGGCCGCTGGAGCAGAACCAACAGGCGCCTGGGCAAGACAAATCTCCTCGCCCTTGTAGTTGAGGACATAAATTGGATAAGTCTTGGTGGCAGAAACGAACTCACCAACACAGTCCGCCCCTACTTCCTGAGCATAGCGGTCAATCTCCTCCTCCAAAAACGCATAGATGCACTTCTTTGGCAACTTTAAATCTAGCCCCTCATGTGTTGGCATAAGGACCGCCTGGGGGTTGTCGTCAAACTCTAAAATGGGAATCGCATGCTTCTGAATCATAGCCCACCTCCTCTAATTTTGTACTATTGTATCAAAAGCTGACGAAGTGTCAAGGAGTTGTCTTTAGCAATTCCGAAAGCTCCTCTTCCATACATTTAAGAAATCGTTGCACTGCTGGAGAAGTTGGTCTCTGTCTTGGCAAAGCAAGCCCGAGTGAGACAAACCGCGGTGGGTTTAGGGGCAACTGGACTACATCTTCTTTCCAATCCTGTGCTATCATAGCCTGATTAAAACTCACTCCTAATCCTGCTTTTACTAACTGATAGGTAGTAAATCCATCTTTTGTTGTAAAACGTGTTTTTAAATGTAAACCTTCTTGCTCAATTAGTCTGTCCTGATCTGTATCTTGAGCTGGTAAGGTATGAATAAAATCCTCTGCCTCTAAATCCTTTATCTCGTATTGAGCTTGTCTAACCTTAGGATGATTTTTAGGAAGCCAAACAAGAAGTGGATCCCGATAGAGTTCTTCCCAACTATAATCCGTCTTATCTTGAGGTTCTGCACATAAACAGATATCGACAGATTTTTCTGCCAACCACTTAGCTATTTCCTTATTCCCACCCTCCAACAACTTAATCTGTATATTGGGATAGCTTTCTGAAAAGACTTTTAAAAGACGAGGCATCCACATAGAGGATACACTAAAGTAGCAGGCAATCGTAATAGAACCACGGACGACTCCTTTTATATCATCACTCATCTCTTGTGCGACCTGACTAGATTCAACGATTTCCCTGAAATAAGGCAACATCAATTTCCCATTTTCAGTTAAACGAACTCCTTTTTTACTGCGGATAAACAAAGAAAATTCTAATTCCTCTTCCAAGCTAGAAATCATTCTAGTGATCCCTGACTGAGTATAGTTGAGTTGTTCTGCTGCAGCTGAAAAAGAACCTGTTTCACTGGCAATTAGAACCGCCTGGCATTTACTTACGTCCATTTTTCACTCCTTTTCTTTTATCTATTCCATTTTATCATAGTTGATATGATTTTTTGACGTTTGTGTAATGAATGTATTTCTTGTACAATAAATACATCAATCAAGAAAGAGGTCTTTTATGACAAACGAAATCCTAAATTTTGCAAATGATTATCTTCAAGGAGCACACCCTGCGATTCTTCAACGAATCATGGAAACCAACGAAATGGAAATGAGCGGATATGGGAGCGATTCGATTAGTGCCAGTGCTGTTGAAAACATTCGCAAAGCCTGCGCTTGTCCACAGGCAGCGGTTCATCTTCTTGTCGGTGGTACCCAAACCAATCAAGTCATGATTGACAGTCTCCTCCAATCTTACCAAGGGGTGATTGCTGCAAAAACTGGCCATATCAGCGTTCATGAGGCTGGTGCTATCGAATTTGGAGGTCACAAGATACTCGAACTGGAGGGAGCAGATGGAAAATTGACCGCCCAGCAAGTCAAAGAAACTATTGAAGACTATTGGGCTGATAAAAACCATGAGCATATGGTCATGCCAGGAATGGTCTATCTCTCACAACCAACTGAGCTTGGAACCCTTTATTCAAAAGCAGAATTAGAAGCTATTTCTCAAGTTTGTAAGGAAAAGAATGTTAAACTCTTCGTAGATGGTGCTCGTCTTGCTTACGCTCTTGCCTGCCCTGAAAATGATGTTAATCTTGCTGATTTGGCTCGCTTATGCGACGCTTTCTATATCGGAGGTACCAAATGTGGCGCTCTTCTCGGGGAAGCAGTCGTTATCCCAAATCCTCAACTTCTTCCTCACATGACTACCATTATCAAACAACATGGTGCCCTTCTAGCTAAAGGAAGACTTCTCGGTATCCAATTTGACGAATTGTTTAAAGACAATCTCTATCAAACGATTGGCAAAGATGCGATTTCCTACGCCAACCAGATTCGTCTAGCTTGTAAAAATACTGGTCTCCCCCTTTATTTTGAAAATCCAACAAATCAGGTCTTTTGTATTGTGAATGATGAACAGATGAAAAAACTGGGGCAAAAGGTGAGCTTCTCTTACTGGGAAAAATACGATGATAAGCACACCATCATGCGTTTTGCTACTTCTTGGTCTAGTCGAAAAGAAGATGTAAAGGCTCTATGCAAGGCGATTGAGGAGTTATAAATAAAAACAAAATCTACTTCCCCAGAATAAGATACACAGAAATTACTAATTAAAAAAGGATAGCAATCTAATTGAATGCTATCCTTTTTTGTTTATCCTTGTCCGCCAGGGGCTGGTCCTCCGCCTTGAGGGCCCCCATTCGGTCCACCGCCACCAGGCATAGAATTGACGATTTCCGTTTGTTTTTCACCGTTGAGATAGAAGTCTCCGCCTGTGTAGGTCGCTGTTCCATCAAAGTCAAAACCTGTTTGACCTGTCATTTTAATGATTCCTCCAGTAACAGTAATGTTACCATTTGAGTCGATTGGGTCTGTGTCCCCTTGTCCTACTTCTACTGTTAGATTTCCACCGTTCATGGTGAAGAAGATTTCACTTTGTTGGGCGTTTTTATTAGCCGCGTTGACTCCATCATCTGTTGAATAGATGCTAATGTCCCCTCCGTTGATAGTGATTGACTTACCTTCAAGTCCTTCTGTTGAATTCTTGACGGTGTAGGTCCCACTATCGATGACAAGGTCTCCAGAAGCGTGGATGCCATCATCCCCTGCTGTAACGGTGATGTTGTTGTTAGATAGGTACATGGTTCCGACTGAAGTATCCTCATCATTGTCCACCTTGACTCCATCTTCTTTAGCATCGATGGTCATGGTCGTACCAGTGATGTTGAGTTCATCATTTACATTAAAGGCATCGCCAACTGCTGTGATGTTATAGGTTCCTCCTGTGATGTGGAGAGTGTCGTTAGCCTTAATACCATTATTTTTCTTACCTTCTACATTAAGAGTTCCTTTCCCGTTGATGGTTAAATCCACCTTAGAAAATAAGGCTGCGTCGGCTTTTTCGTCGCTGTTCGAGCTTGAGTCAGAGAGACTGTTGGTTGTTCCTTCTGCTAGAGTCAGGTAGACATGACCAGCTGATGTAGCAGATATCGCTGCATTGGCGTTGGTCATGGTGACACCTTTTAAGACTAGCTGAACATCTGCCAACTCATCTGCCTCGACCTTGATCTGCACTCCATCAGACTGACCTGAAATCACATAGGTTCCAGATTTTGTGATGGTTACTGTTGAGCCAGAGACTGTCGCACCATCTCCAGAGACGTTTGCAGAGGAGCCAGATAGTTCAATCTTAGAAGCTGTGCTTTCATTATAGGAAGTATCATAGTCCTTCTCTGTGAAATAGGAAGTTTGGTTTGTTTTGGTTGAAGTTGTTGTTGCATTGGTATTGGATGTAGTTGTTGACTGGGCACATGCTGCCATCAGCACCATTGCTGCTAGACTCGTTGCGAGTAGGATCCATTTTTTTGATTTCATACCTTTTTCCTCTCCTTCGTATGATATAGCTAGACAGTCTACAGAAGATTCCTGAAACAAAACTAAAACTTTTCTGAAAGTTTCCTTAAATTTAGTTTCAATTACGTTTCGCTTAGTAATTTTTTAGAAAGGACTGCTAAAAACAATTTTTGAACTCTAGGCTACATTTAATAGGTTTTTAAAACCATCATCCCCCAGTGCGATGTCTCCTTGACCAAGAAAGCCAAAAAGAAGAAAAATTTATAAGACTAAAACTCATAAAAAGAACAGCCCTAGCTGTTCCTTTTCACTTCTATTTCACAGGTATTTCCTTAATCACACGCGCAGGATTGCCAGCTAGGACGACATTGTCTCCAAAGGACTTGGTAATCACGGCCCCTGCTCCAGCGACGACATTATTACCCAGTGTCACCCCAGGAAGGACAATGACACCACCTCCAGCCCAGAAATTATCTCCGATGGTGATGGGCTTGCCGTATTCGACCCCTGAATTGCGTTCATGCGGATCCAGTGGGTGGAGTGGGGTTAAAAATTGACAGTTGGGGCCAAGCATGGCGTTGTTCCCGATGCGAATCTGACAAACATCCAGCATGGTCAAGTTCCAATTAGAATAAAAATTTTCCCCTAGATGGATGTTGACCCCATAATCAACCACCAGTCGTGGATTGACATAGAGATTTTTCCCAGTTGAACCAAACCAAGTCTTGATAATTTCCGTCCCTTTCAAGGGATCTTCTTCCTTGTTAAAGGCAGCCTGTTTTTGGCGAGAAGCCTGAGCCAAGGCTCTCAGTTCTGGGTCCGATGGACGATAAAACTCTCCCGCTATCATTTTCTGGTATTCACTGGTCATCTTTACACCTCACACTTACTTTGACGCCATCATATCAAAAAGGCTTTGAAAGGTCAAGAATAAGCTGGTCTAGGACTTCTTTCTGAACTCTCGAAACCATTCCCCATCCCAACTCAAAACAACTTGCTTGACAAAAGCTTAACTTCATGGTTTAATATACCCCATAAGGGTATATTTGGAGGTGCCTATGTTTCACTTATTATTTACAAAAATTGACAGTATTTCTACCAGCGAGTTAGAAGCTAAACTCAGAGAACCGATTCAGCTACTGGATGTTCGGACGCCTATGGAATTCCGTAGAGGTCATATCAAAAATGCCAAGAATGTCCCTCTAACCGAAATCGGTTCTTACACACCTGCGACAAAAGAAACACTTTATGTCATTTGTCATTCCGGTGTGCGAAGCAAATTAGCTGCGAAAAAGCTAAAGAAAAAAGGCTATGATGTTATCAATGTTCGAGGCGGTATGAATGCTTGGACAGGTAAGGTCATCTAGAAGCATAAAGGAGAAAGTCAATGAAAATTATCATTGTCGGAGGAGTTGCAGGCGGTATGTCAGCAGCAACCCGTCTCAGACGTCTCATGGAAGATGCTGAAATCACTATTTTTGAGAAAGGTCCCTTTGTTTCCTTTGCAAACTGCGGGCTTCCTTACTATGTTTCAGGAGAAATTGCAAACCGTGATAGTTTATTGGTTCAAACTCCTGAAAGTCTCAAGGCACGCTTTAATCTGGATGTTCGTCCTTTCCACGAGGTCATCAGCATTTCCCCAGAAAAGCACACTGTGACGGTGCGACACGATGGACAGGAATTCACAGAAAGCTATGACAAGCTGATCCTCTCTCCAGGGGCTAAACCATTTGTTCCTACCATTGAAGGCCTAGCAGAAGCGCAGAATGCCTACACGCTTCGCAATGTTCCCGATCTCGATGAAATTATGGCAGCCTTGGACAATCATCCAGAAGAAGCTGTCGTTATCGGTGCAGGATTTATCGGGCTTGAAATGGCTGAAAACCTGACAAAACGTGGATTGCAAGTTACTATCGTTGAGAAAGCACCCCATGTCTTACCACCATTGGATCAAGAAATGGCAGCCTTTGTCCAAGCAGAATTGGTTAAAAACGGCGTTCGCGTTATCACTTCTCAGTCTGCGACTCGATTTGAAGACCAAGGAAAAATCATCGTTCTCGAAAACGGTCAAAAGATCGCTTCTGACCTCACCATCCTTTCTGTCGGTGTTGAACCTGAAAACGGACTGGCAAAAGCTGCGGGGATTGAACTGGGACTTCGTGGTGGTATCCTCGTCAACAAACACTACGAAACCAGTCAAAAAGATATTTTTGCAGTTGGGGACGCTATCGTTGTCAAGCAAGAGATTACGGGCCAAGACGCTCTCATCTCTCTAGCTTCTCCTGCCAATCGCCAAGGACGCCAAGTGGCGGACGTCATCGCAGGACTCGGCCGTACTAACAAGGGCAGTATCGGCACTGCTATCGTTCGTGCCTTTGATATGACAGCTGCTTCGACTGGTCTCAGCGAGCGTATCCTTAGCATGAATCAACTTCCTTACAAGGCCCTTCATGTCAGTGGGAAAGACCACGCTGGTTATTATCCAGGCGCTACTGATATGACCTTGAAGCTCCTCTTTGACCCAACCACTGGAAAAATCTATGGTGCCCAAGGAGTTGGGAAGAAAGGTGTTGACAAGC
Source organism: Streptococcus sp. KHUD_018 (assembly GCF_054861215.1). The sequence goes on along the minus strand of NZ_CM142176.1, from coordinate 82,546 downwards.
GAATCGACATCCTGGCAACTGCTATTAAGGGAAATCTCACCGTCTTTGACTTACCAGAATTAGAGTTCACCTATGCCCCACCATTTGGCTCTGCCAAGGATCCCGTCAATATGCTGGGCTACGCAGCCTTGAACCTAATCGAAGGTCTCAGCGACAATATTCAATGGTACCAGCTCGAAGACGAACTGGCTAAGGGAAAGAAATTCCTAGATGTACGGACAAGTGGCGAATTCCAGAGTGGTCGATTCAAAGTCGATACCATCCACATCCCCCTAAACGAACTACGGGAACGCTTGGACGAACTGGACAAGAACCAAGCCTACATCGTTAGCTGCCACAGTGGTTTGCGCAGCTATATCGCAGAGCGTATCCTCAAACAAGCAGGATTTACCGTCCAAAACCTTGACGGCGCTTATTCACTATACAAAATGGCTAACCCAGAAGGAGTAGAATATGGTAACTAATATCAGCATGGCTGACTTTTATGAAAAATATCAAAATGAAAAACTAGATCTTATTGATGTACGTGAAGTACATGAGTTTCAAGCAGGACATGCGCCAGGTGCAAAAAATCTTCCGTTAAGCACCTTGGAGCAAGGCTACAAAGAACTCAAACCTGACCAGGAATACCATGTCATTTGTCAAGGTGGAGTGCGTTCTGCCTCTGCCTGTCAATTTCTCAGCGCCCAAGGTCTCACCGTTATCAATGTAGAAGGTGGTATGAACCACTGGCCAGGTGAGGTAGAATAATCAAAAAACCGATTAAGATGAACTTAGTCGGTTTCTTTAATCTTTATAACTCGATGATATGAGCCTCATAGCCAATGGCTTCTAGGAATTTGAGTATATCTGTCGTATCCAAAAAGAGAGTTTTTTCATTGGTATTGGGGTGAAAACTCATCCGTTTTTCAGACATGATTTCTTTGTCAAAATAAACTTGAATGTCCTTGTCAGTATTGTTCAGCAAACCAAATGGCGATACTACACCTGCTGGTAACATCATTTTTTCAAACAAGCTCTCAGAGGAAGCCATACGGATTCTATTGGCTCCTACCAAGTCTTTCAAGAGGTCCATATCCAAACGTTTCTTATCATCCATAATCACGAGATAATAGGCTGTTTTCTTTTTGTTGGTGAGAAACATGGTCTTGGTACGGACACCTTCGATCCCTTCGATAAAGCTATCGGCTTGCTCTGTCGTCAAGGCTGGCTCGTGCTCCACGATTTCAAAAGGAATGTCTAGCCCATTTAGCATCTCTACTACTTTTTCGTATGCTTCCATTCGCTTGCCTCCTTTAACTTGTCTTACTACCTTTAATTATACCAAAAAATGGGTTTTCTTCCAATTTATATCCAAGCATCTCTAGGTTTCTTTCATTTTCATACAAGTTATCTTAGACGGAGCCCCAACTGTTAGGATGGGCATGATTTCCAGCCAGCAAGCCCATCTTTTCTTTCCACCGCATAGCCACAAGGTATATCCGCGACTTGTCCGATGGATGCGTCTAGTTTAAATGCTTCAGCTAGGGAAATGAGGCGTGCATCCTCTCCAGTATGGTCTTCTGAACACAAAAATTGCCACATGCCATCCTCTTCATCGTGGGAGATAAAGGTGATCGGATTTTTCCCAGCCAAGACATGGTGACAAACTATACAGGCTGTGTTGGGTGCATCCTTAAATGCAAAAGTCATCTTGAACTCCCTCCTTGAAATACACTAGCAATTACATATTTTTTGCATAGCCGAAACGCTGATTGATTGTGTGACTCAAGGTGACTAATTTTTCCAGAATATCCCTCTTGCAGATAAATAGCACATAACTATCACTATTAATATCCATACAAGCAAGACAGAAATCGTGTCCAGCCCATCTTTCGTCCAAAATCTTACACCAAGTAGGGATGTCATCACCCTCGTCGAACCAATTCTCCTCCAAATCAAGAGTTTGTTTAGTTGCCAGAGGCGTTAATTGGTACAGAAATTCGTCCTTATCTGTCTTCCAGTCTAACTCAATCACTGTATTCACAGCGAGCAGTTCATCAGCAATAGCAAGCCATTTTATCGTAGCTTCATCAACTCCTTCGCCTATGCCCCGCTCGTCATATCTCTCTGCATACTGCTTGAAATAGGCTTTCGGTGATTCAAAACAGGAGGTCAAACGAGATCGTACCTCACTATCATCTGTTAGCAATTGGGTTATTTCCTGATAGATTGCGATATTTTTCTGCTCATCTGTCCGCATATCTAGTACAATTTCCCAATCTTCTAGCTCTGGTGTGACTCTGTTCTCCAAATATGCCCGAAGCATGTCTTGAGTTTCTTTCTCGCTCAGACCATTTTTTTCGTAGATTACATTCTCGTTGATTCGTTCGGCGTCAGCAACACTGATCTCAAAACGAAAAGCGTCCGAATCTTCATCCTGACAAACCTGTACAAAATCCGATACAAGCTGACTCCCCTTTAGTTTAACTGGCTGCTGAGGTATTAAAGTGAGAAAATCCCTATCACCATCTTGTACAGCTGCTAGTTGCTGCCATACTTCCTCAAGTTCAAAGCCATTTTGTTCCTTCTCACCATCATCTAGCACCCAATCCGCAAAGATTCTTCCTGAAATGCTCGCAAAATCTGCTCTATCGTCTCCATCTAGATAGGGCTGATCACTTGTAACAGGGGCCATCTCTTTGACTACCTTTTCAGCCTCTTTTTGAATCCAACCTTGTCTAAAGAAATGGGCAACAATGCTAGGTAAGATCAAGACAGGCAGACAAATAAGAGTACCTGCGAGTGCGAGACCCCTGTATCGATTTTTTGTGGGGCTCCCTTCTGATAGCTGATTTAGAAAGTCCGCTACTTGATTGAACAGTTCGCCCCCAGTGAACCAGAATAGGAACAAACATTCCACACCAAGTAGGCCAAGCCATATAAACGCCATTCGTTTCGCTGCCTGACTACAGATCTCCATTTTAGTTTGTATAGGAATAGCTTCTGTCTCAGGAATACTCTGAAACCATTTTTCTGCTCGTTCTTCTTTTGTCATCTTTCCCCTCCTGTGATCCACTTTCTTATCTTGTTCTATCACATAGAGAACTACTATTTTCGTTTGATTAGGTACTGAACAGCCTTTTCTAAGCGTTCTTTTTGAGCCTCAGGGTCGTCCAGGGGTTGGTTGATGCAGGCTGTGAGATTCTCGGTAATGATCATCTCAATCACGCGCTCCACACTCGAACGAACCGCTGTCAACTGGGTAATGATATCTGCACAATCACGATCTTCATCGATCATCTTTTGAATTCCACGCAACTGCCCCTCTGAACGTTTCAGGCGTGTAATATACTTTGAGTTTGTCATCTTCTTATCCTTGGTCGATTTTTCTTCATTATATCTCTAATGGACTCCTTTGTCAAAATTCTCGTTCCCTCTTTATCTATAGAATCTCACCCTGCTATCGCTTTCATGGTATAATAGAATGACAAATACTATTAGAATCTATGCTCGTAGCAATACGAGCCATTCTTAGAATGGACCAGCCTATGAACTCTATCTATGGCCCTTGCGAAGTCTACTTACCCACTATCTTGCAGACCTTTATTCAAGATATGGAAGAAGCCGCAGCTAATTACAAAAAAGAAACCTCCCTCAAACTATATGAGCATTTGCATGCGCGTATCAAAACCGAGGAAAGTATGCGTGAAAAATGCCAACGCAAAGGCCTTCCTCAGACGAGTCAATCCGCTCTCAAAGAAATCCGAGATGCTATCGGTGTTCGGATCATCACAGGCTTTACAGATGATATCTACCGCATCGTTGACTATATTCGTCAGCTACCCACCATCCATATTTTTAAAGAGAAAGACTATATCCGTCAGGTCAAACCCAATGGCTACCGTTCTTACCATCTGATTCTCGAAGTGACTACCCCCTACCCAGACTGTCTGGGAAATGACCAAGGAACCTACTTTATCGAGATCCAACTGCGCACGATTGCTATGGACTCTTGGGCCAGCCTTGAACATCAGATGAAATATAAGAAAAACATCCAAAACCCTGAACGAATCACGCGCGAGCTCAAACGTTGTGCCGATGAGCTTGCTTCATGCGACTTGACCATGCAGACCATCCGTGATTTGATTCAGCGATCTGACCAAGACTAAGGAGAACCTATGAAAATCCTACTTGCCGAAGATGAAACTCAACTAAATCGCGTCATCACTGTTGCTTTAGAACGCGAAGGCTATGGCGTTGATTCTGTTTTTAATGGACAAGATGCTGTCGAAAAAGCTACAACTAACCACTATCACCTCATGATTTTTGACATCATGATGCCAATCAAAACTGGAATCGAAGCCCTCAAAGAAATTCGCCAGTTGGGCAATACGACCCACGTTATCATGCTGACAGCCATGGCTGAAGTAGATGATCGTGTAACCGGACTCGATGCAGGTGCCGACGACTACTTGACCAAGCCTTTCTCGCTCAAGGAACTATTGGCTAGGCTCCGTTCTACTGCCCGCCGTCTGGAGGACTATACCCCAGATACGGTCCAATTAGGAAATACTAGCTTGGATATTAACGAACAAGAATTAGCTGCTACAAACAGCATTCGTTTAGGGAAAAAGGAGACTCAACTCTTGACCCTCCTCATTCAGCATGCTAACCAGACCCTCAGTTGTCAACAACTACTAGAGCAAGTCTGGCCAGAGGAGCTGGAAGAAAGGGATTACGAGCTCGTTTTTCTCTATATTTCCTATCTCCGCCAAAAACTCCAAAGCGTTCAGTCCAACTTGCAAATCTTAGGATCTGCAGAAGGGCCTTTCCAACTGACAGGAGGAGACTAGATGTTTCGAAAACTACGCATCAAGTTTATTGTCACAGCCACTGCTGCTATCGCTCTGATTCTTGCATTCTTTCTGGTCTTGATGAATAGCATCGTCTATACTCAGACAGAGGATAATATCCAAACCGTCCTCTCCATCTTGTCTAAAAATGAAGGCGAACTCCCAATCACAGATGAAATCAAGGAAAGTTTCACCAAAAAGAACATCCAGGAAGGGATTATCTACAATTTTCAGTATTTCTCTGTCAGAGAAAAGGGGAATGACTACACTATTTCTCTAGGGAATGTCCAATCACTGACCGAAGCAGACGTCAGAGATTTTCTCCAGAAAATTCTTAAAAAACCGGAAACCTATGGCACGATTACTCGCAACGGGCGCTACTTCACCTACCAGATTAGTCAGACAGCTTCGGGCAAGCTCCTAGTCTTCTTTGAAGCTACCAACTACATTCGCGAACGGGACACCCTCTTTCAAGTCTCTATCTGGTTATCACTGGCTAGCCTATTTCTCCTTGCTCTGCTCTTTACCTTGATTTCTGGGATTGTTATCCGTCCCTTCGTCAAAAACTATGAGAAACAACGGATGTTTATCACTAATGCAGGTCATGAACTCAAAACACCGCTGGCTATCATTTCGGCCAATACCGAGCTTCAAGAACTCATGGAAGGAGAGACTGAGTGGAGTATCAGCACCAAGGAACAGACCGAGCGTCTCAACCACTTGATTGGAAGACTGATCCGACTTGCTCGGCTCGAGGAGCAAGAGGATATCAAACTAGCTCCTCAAAATATCTCGCTTATTGCTGAGAAAGTTGCGACAGATTTTGCTCCCCTCTTTAAAAAGGAAGATAAAAACTTTGAAAGCCTGATTGAAGCAGATATCATAGAAAAAGTAGCCCAAGAGGAATTTTATGAGCTTCTTAGCATTCTTCTTGACAATGCCCGCAAATACTGTGATCCAGCAGGCACCATCCGTCTAACTCTCAAACGCAAAGCCTATCTCCTACGCAAGCGCACCTGTATCACTGTGTCTAACGACTACAAGGATGGGCAGCCTGCCAATATTAAACGCTTCTTTGACCGCTTTTATCGCGCCGAAACATCACACAATAACCAAACCACATCTGGTCATGGTATTGGCCTCTCCATGGCCCAGCACCTCGTCAGCCTGTTTAGAGGAAAAATCTTTGTCACCTATAAAAAGCAGGTGATTACCTTTACCATCTGGTTGTAAACGTGGAGAGTCTGGTCGGAGTTCATTCAATAAAAATACAAGGGGAAGCCAATGGAATTTTTAGTAGTTGAGGAGGGGATTCCTCAAAGCATCGGTTGCGAAGGAGCAACGATAGCATATTATGGGAGTGAGATAGAATTTCATTATGAAACCGTGCCACCACATGGAGATGATATTTTTTCTGCAAAATTGCCTTTGTTAAATATTCAACTTCCATTTTGGATGTATGGAAGAAATCTCATATTTTTAGATGCCTATTATTTGCTTGCAGAAACAGTGGAAAAGGGCACTTGGAATCCTATAACAAGCATGCTTATCAATATCCATACAGGAAAATATGCAAGTTTGGACCACTGGTACAACAACATTTCGGTTAAGGAAAAAGAAATCGAGTTAAAAAATGACTACGATGGAAGATCTATGATTTTAAAAAATGTTGATGGGCTTAAGTGGCTTTAGAAATGTAAAATGCAAATGTTAGTTTTATATTAAAGGATAGGAACAATGGCCAAAAAAGAGTGACCTTACCTAAAAATTTTGATGAACTGATTACAGTAGGAGATATTGAAGCTCTTAAAGCCGTATATGATAAATGTGAGCTTACTGCTCATGACGGCAGATACAGCTTAAATACGGCACTTCATTTTGGAGGCGTTCCTGATGAGCTTGTTATCTGGCTGGTGGAACAGGGTTTAGATGTAAATACTCCTGATTATTATGGGCGGACGCCATTATATAAACATGCCACGCTGGGTAGGGATACTGTGAAACTACTTTTTGAATTAGGCGGAGATATACAAAAACCTGATGCATATGGAAGTACGCCGCTGCATACGGCAGCAGGGTTTTTCCGCCCTAAGATAGTCAGTTTTTTGATTGAAAAAGGTGCAGATGCTAATGCAAAAAATGATATGGGGCGAACTCCACTAGCCGAAACCCTTGCTACTTGCAGGAATATTAATATTGCACAGGCAGCAGAAATTGCAGAAATGTTAATAAGGGCGGGTGCTGAGGCAACACCTGAAATGGCAGAAAGAGTCGAAATAATCGGTAAGGATTTTGAATTTCACAGAGAAAATTTTAATAAAGAATATCTGGCGGAAACCGAAGCTGGGCTTGAAAAACTCTATACACTGTTTGATGTAAAGCCTGCTCCAAAACGCAAAATATATGACGGAGTTTCTCCTATTCTTGTAGAAGATGGTCCTTGGCAAAAGCAATACGATGAACTTTGGGAGATGTTGATTCCTTCAAGCGGGCCAGCAAAAACTGTACAAGGCGAAGTGATTCGTATAACAGGGCGCGTACAGGATGAGCTCTATAGAAATGGCGGTGTCAACTGGGATAAACACTACCGGAACATGCTTAAAGCCCTGCCAAATCATTTCGCTTCAGGTACACCACTTTCCGAAGAAGAACTGGAAGAAACTAAGGAACTGATTTCCAGCATCCGTGCAAAAGGCTGTGACGAAGATACTATAACTGAACGTTTGTGTGAACTTTCGGTTCTCTGGGTAGGTTTAAATCCTGATCCGCTTCCTTTAGGGGAAATAAATTATAACAGATGAATACATAATCTGTAGGAGACTTAAAATGGTCAAATTAAAAGATATAGGAAATTTTAAATCTGTTCCACAAATTGTAGGTGATATTATAAAGGGAAATATACCCGCACTAGATGAGTATTTTTCAAAGGGATGGGATATTGAAAAGGGTATAAAAATAGGTAAGTATACCACTTTGTCACCTTTAGAAATAGCTTTGATTATGGAAAGTTTTGACTCTGTAAAATGGCTTGTGCAAAAGGGCGTCAATCTGAATGTAAAAGGAAGTCCTTCATTTTTGCTTGCTGTAAGGTATTGTGATAAAGCTATTATCAGGTATCTGGTAGAACATGGCGCAAAGGTGAACTGTGTAAATGAGGTAAAGGCAGAGGCCTTTGAACAGGCTTTATATGGGAAAAAATATGAGAACCTACCTCTTATCCACGAATTAGGGCATAGGGTAGAAAAATACGGTGGACAGGCATTTCGCAGTGCAGTTTCAGAGAGAAATTATGAAGTGCTTGATTTCTTTATAAAGAACGGAGTTAATATTAACTACAATGCCCCTGATACGGTCTATCCTTTTAAACCAACCCCGCTATGTGTAGCCACAAGGTATGTTGATTTGAAAATGTGTCAATATCTTGTAGAAAATGGAGCAGATGTAACAATAACCGAAAAAGGCGGTATGCGTCCATACAGTATCGCACTTGAAAATGGCGATGAAGAAATGGCTGCATATTTTAAGCAGTTAGAACCTGAAGAATACCACAGTTTACAAAATAAACTGGATTAACTTAAATCATTTAAATTGCCTAAGGTAGTCATTGATTTTCTTCAAAGTGAGGAATTACATTTCGAGCTTAAAGACTGTGATTTTAAATGGATAGAGTTTTTCTCTTTAGTCAATACTGTTCCGATGAAAAAAGGCAGACAGAAACTTCTGCGTATATCTAAGCTGACAGGAGATTATGACCATATCTATATTGTATGGAATCCTAAAACAAAGAAGGTGGCTTTCTATGATATAGAGCATGAAGAGATGAAAGATATGTGCAGTTTTGAAGAATTTGTAAATGATATGCCAGCATATATGCAACAAATAATCGAAGCAGATCTGTAACTAAGCAAATAAAGGGTGGATGGTATGCAGATAAGTGATGAGATAAAAAAGATAGAAGAGTACATTTGCGAAAACTTTGAAGAATGGGATTTGGATGATCCTGTGGAGGAAGAATATCTGGACGATTATCAGGAGATATCCGGCGCTTCTGAGGAAGAAATAGCAGCATTTGAAGAGAAATTTGGGATAACGTTGCCTGATGATGTAAAAGAGCTTTACAGCTATAAAAACGGGAGTAAGTATCTCAGTATTCTGCCTTGCCTTATAGATGAAAGAGACATGGCATTTTGCTTGCTGAGCCTGCAGGCAATCGAAAACACTAAACACTATTTTCAAAACAGAGACACACTCTTGACTGAATTTCCTGAGTATTTTACAGGTGAAGATATTGAAAAAATGAAAGATAGCAGGATAAAACCCTACCTTTTTAATAAAAGATGGATTCCTTTTGCCGAATATTGTGACAGCTGTTTCCTGATGCTGGATTTTGATCCTGACAAAGAAGGAAAAGAAGGTCAGATTCTTTGCTATATTCATGATCCTGATGAAGTTGTGTATGTCGCAGAAAGTCTTAAAGACCTAATCTTTTCGATAATTAGGGAAATAAAAGCATAAGATAGAAGATTTAAAAAGGAACCGTTTATGAGAAAAATACAAGTTTCAAAAGAATGGTTGCAAAAGTACCAAGAAATAAAACACCTGCTCACTTCGTCTGTCAATTATGCAGAGTATTTTGAGAGGAAAGAAATACAGGGTGCAGAAATTTTTGTTTTGGATATGGGGAAAGTGGCTTTCCCTAGCGGAGAAATTCTGGTTCGCGATCCTTTGGTCTGGCTCCGTAGAGAGGAAAAGCCCTACTTACAATCTGTACCCAAAGGAACATATAGAATAAAAACCTTAGTAGCCAAGTTAGAAGAAGATCACTACAGGTATGTAGCAACGAGAATCCAATTTACAGATCAAGTGCCAGTCATCTACTATGAAGCACTGACTGGTGATGAAGATATAGACACTGTTGAAAAAGACTCTTATTTTGGATTTGCAGTTGACGCAGGTCTGGCAACAATAGTGGACGTTGACACCAAGAATGCCTACTGCGATTTTGAAGACAATTGGTATAAAGAAAATCCTGACAAAAATATCTACGACGATTTCTTTGCAGCAATTTTTGCCCAAAACGCCATAGAAAATCCCCTTTATCAGCGTGAGGGTGGGGATTGGATTAACTTTAAAATCCCTAACACTGACCTAAGCATTCCGATGATCCAATCAGGTTTTGGAGACGGAGTCTATCCCGTCTACTTTGGCTATGATAAGGATAATCAGCTTTGTGATTTGGTTGTCGAATATATTTACCTAGGATAGAAAGGTGTAGTCATGTCACTAGAAAAAGTCTATGATTATTTTCATCATTATGATTCTAAAACCTACCAAGTTGTAGCCTGCATGGGAAATGAACCCTCCGAACAGGATATAGAAGATTTTGAAAAACTGTATCAAATCAGTCTTCCAGACGACTTTAGAGAATTTACCATGTCACCCCTAGGCGGACTATATATGGAAGTCAGGGAGGAACTGTGACCTAGAGCTAAAGCATTTGATGTGGCACCATTTTGGACATTTTGCCGTGGTATTAAGGTTTACGGCATTGCAAATGAGATACCTGATTTTTTAGACATTCGACTGAAGACCAAAGAATTACATGAACTAGGCTTTGTAAATTATATCCCTTTTCTGTCTATCATCGGTGATGGAGATGTGATTTTCTGCTTTGATAAAAATAATCACATTGTCGCCTTAGATTGGTATAGTAGTGGAGAGGCTGAAGAGCTCGATAGTGACTTTTCAGATCTTTTGCTCAAGCAAATCCAAAAACTGGAGGAGCGTAAAAACAGAATGTTAGAGAGAATCGAGAAACAGAAAAAAGAAAAATAAGCCATGTACTGACCAAACTGCCTCTAATGTCAATACAACAGCACGAAACTCAAAAGAGCTGGGAACCAGCTCTTCTTTTTATTTTACAACAAGCTCGTAACGAGTTTTGCTGGTGAAAGTTTCCCCTGCTTTGAGAATGACTTGGTCTTTGAGGTCGCTGTGAATGGCATCTGGTAAAGCTTGCGCTTCAAGGGCAATACCATTGTGCTGTACCATTGGTTGGCCTCCGATGAGCACACTCTCATCCACAAAGTTTGCTGTGTAGACCACAAAGCAAGGGGCCTCTGTCTTGAAAAGTAGGAAGCGACCTGAGTTTTGGTCATAAAGGAAACCAGCATTGTCATGACCTGCAGGAAGAGCAAATGGGTGATCCAAACCAGATACCAGCTGGATTTGCTCATCTTCCTCTGCAAAGATATCCTTCAGCAAAGCTCCATTGTAGATATGTTTAACCACATCACGAGTAGCATCTGGAGTCTTAGCCGGAACACCGTCGGGAGCGATTGGGTAAATACCCTCTGTGTTTAGTTGGAAGACATGGCGGTCAATTGTCTGCGTGAAATCACCAGACAAGTTAAAGTAGCTGTGGTTGGTTGGATTGACCAGCGTATCCTGATCTGTCGTCACCTTATAGCTGACTTCGTAGGCACCAGTTTCTTCCAAGTGATAGCTGATCCAGATTTTGAGATTGCCAGGAAATCCTCCTGTCCCATCTGTACGCTCTGTGTAGAGGGTCAAGCCATGGTCGCTCACCTCGACCAATTCAAACAAGCTCGAATCCCAACCTGTTGAACCACTGTGGTTGCAGTTGCTAGCATTGTTGACTTCAAGGTCATAGGTCTGGTCATTGAGCTCAAATGTCGCACCTGCGATACGGCCCGCTACAGGACCTACACTTGCTCCATGCTTGGGACTATTGCCTACATAGCTATCAAAATCATCAAAACCCAAAATCACATTGGCAAAATTTCCAGCCTTGTCAGGTGTGACATAGCGCAAGATGGTCGCACCATAGGTCATGATTTCTAGTTGGTAGCCACTGTCAGTCTCAAAGCGATAGGCTAAGATATCCTTGCCCTCATGATTTCCAAACACACGCTCTGTGTATGCTTTCATTCTTCTCTCCTTTGATCTATTTCTCTTAAGTAAACAAACCATAGAGAGTGTATGCACCATCTATGGTTGTAGTTTCTATTTTCAGAATCCTTTGTCAGAAAAACTTAAGTATCTTCTTAACAAAAAGGGATTCTTCTATACTTGTTTTATGCTTCCACACGTTCTTTCCATGAAGTCGCTGTGGTTTGGAGAACTTTGTTGAGTTCGTCAATGTTCTCAAAACCAGTTGTGCGAAGCCATTCACGAGCTGCTGCTTCACCATCTTTGATGTAAGCTTCAACTGATCCAGCCCATGTTGCACGGCCACAAAGAACGCCGTTGAAGTTTGCGCCTGATTCGTGGGCAAAGACTAGTGTTTCTTGGAAAAGTTTAGCTGACACTCCCGCACTCAAGTAGATGTATGGAAGGTTAGTCGCTTCGTCTTGTGCTTTGAAGAAGGCTGCTGCTTCTTCACGAGTATACACGATTTCACCATCGCCAAAGCCTTCAACGTATTTAACATTGACTGGAACTTCTACTTTCAAGACATCGATGTTAAAGCGTGGGTCTGAGAAGACCTTCATAGCACCAATAACCTTGTGTGGTTTTACTTTGGCGTATTCTGCAGAACCTGCGTCAGCAATTTTTTCATCGTAAGCCAAGATTTCAAGGAAGAATGGGATGTCTTCCGCCACACACTCAGAACCAATGCGTTCGATGTAGGCTTGTTTTTGTTGGTTGAGTTCGTCAGAACTGTCTACGTCATAGTAAAGCAAGAACTTAACAGCGTCTGCGCCTTGTTCTTTGATGCGTTTGGCAGACCAAACATCCAAGCAGTCTGGTAAGCGTTTAGTGCTAGTTGTGTCGTAACCAGTTTTCTCATAAGCAAGGAGAAGACCTGCATTTGGATCAAGCGCTTTTGTAGCTGGAAGACCATACTCAGGGTCAAGGAGCATAGATGATGCGTATTTGGTCAATTCATCTGCAACCAAGACCTTGAGTTCTTCCATTTGAGCGACTGTTGGCTCTTCTGTTTGGTATTGAGCCATGAGGCGTTTTAAAGCACCACGTTGGTCAAAGGCAAGAGCTGAGATGATACCATTCTCGTCAGAGAGTTTTTGCAGGCAAGCTACTTTATTGGGACTTAATTGTAATTTACTCATAGACACTTCCTTATTTTTGATAGTCATGAATGATCACACCTTGTACCACACGGTTTACTGTACCTGTAGGAGACGGTGTATCTGGTTTGTTTTTAACTTTCAGCGAAGTCAATAGGGCAAAGAGTTGAGCATAAACGATGTAAGGGAAGACACGGTAAATATCGTTCAAGACACCGCCACAACCAAGGGCTACTTCTTTGACATTTTCAAGACCAAAGGCTTGATCACTCAAGAGCACAACACGACGAGCAATCTGATCACCAGCCACTTCACGAACCAAGTCCAAGTCGTACTTGCGAGTGTAGTCTGTCGTTGTACCAAAGATCAAAACAACTGTATCTTCGTTGATCAATGATTTTGGACCGTGACGGAAGCCGACTGGGCTTTCATACATAGTCGCCACCTGACCAGCTGTTAATTCCAAAATCTTGAGCTGAGCTTCATGAGCAAGTCCAAAGAAAGGACCAGCGCCTAGGTAGATAACACGATTAAAGTCGAGGTCAACCAACTCTTTGACATCTTCTGCATTGTCTAGAACTTTGCGGACAAGGCTAGACACAACTTCAAAACGTTCAGCTTTCACAGCAAATTCTGTAGGATCAAAGACCAAGAGAGCTGTTAGCATCATGGACGTAAAGCTAGAAGTCATGGCAAATCCAGCGTCATTGGAAGCAGCTGGTTGCAAGAGCAAAAGATTGCGATCATCGCCATGAGCCTGAAGAGCCAATTTCCCTTCTGCAGCACATGTAATGGTCACTTGATAGAGGTCATCCACCAAGGCTTTAGCCAAATCAACCGTTGCCACACTTTCAGGTGAATTTCCACTACGAGCAAAGGAAACAAGGACAGTCGCCACATCTTTTTTCAGATAGGTTTCTGGATTGGCAACAATATCAGTTGTCGCAATGGCATTGAAATTCCATTTGCGTTCGTCATAGACTTCCTTAAAGTAAGACACCAAGGTATCTCCCACATAAGCAGAAGTCCCAGCACCTGTCAAGATGACCTTGATATAGTCATGTTTATCCGCAATCCCTTGTAGGAAGGCTGCAATTTCTTCCCGTTTCGCTTGATAGGCTTCAAAAGCTTCTTTCCATACATCAGGCTGTTGGTAGATTTCACGAGTCGTGATTTCTGCACCCAGTTCAAGTAATTCTTCTTTTGTGTAATTTAGCATAGAGTTCCTCTAATCTATTGTTGTTTCATTCCTATTGAAAATATGGGAATGGGAGTGACTCCCATTCCCATGTATATTCTATATAAGATGCTCTAAGTTACATCTTATTCATCTTCGTCATCATCGAAGCCCGCTAACAAATCATTGACTTTTACGATGCTTTCTGCAGCACGGCTCTTATAATCCGCATCTGCACCTGTAAGGCTTGCATTGATAAATTCAATCACCATTGGAAGATTCATCCCTGCGTAGAGTTCAATGTCGCGGCCTTCCATAATCAAACGGCTTACCACGTTACAAGGTGTTCCGCCGAGAAGGTCCGCAAAGACTAGGAAATCATCCAACCCTTCGATAGCAGCTTCAAATTTTGCAGTAAATTCTTCTGGACCATCTTCTGGAAGAAGAGCCACTGCATGAATGTTGTCCTGTGGACCCATGATCATTTCTGTGCTACCTTTAAGTTCTTCACAGAAACGACCATGACTCACCAAAATTAATGATTTACTCATAAATTATGCGCCCATTCCAAGCAAGAATTTACCGATGAATGAAAGACCTACTGCAAGAACGATAATGATACCGATCGCTTTAGTAGAGTTCATACCTTTCTTACCAAGCAACCAGAAGATAAAGGCAGTAAAGATTGCTGGAAGCAAGCGTGGGAAGATTGAGTTCAAGATGTCTTGGAAGTCAATCATCTTTTCACCGATTGGCAATTTGTAAGAAATCTCAAAGTTGATCATTGTTGCTACAAGAGCACCCATCATGAAGACACCAAGTACAGATGCAGCGTCAATCAAAGCTGTCAAGGTACTTTGCATGTTGTTGATGAGGTTAACCCCTTCTTTGTAGGCAAATTCCAATTGTTTCCAACGGAAGATGTCATAAGCAACTGCAACTGCGATCCAAAGGAAGATACCCCATGGTTGGCCAGCGATAGCCATAGTTGCTGCGATAGATCCCATGATAGCAGGTACAAGTGAACCAAAGATTGTATCTCCAAGAGGAGCGAATGGTCCCATCAAACCTGTCTTGATACCGTTAACGGCATCTTTTGAACCCACACCATCTTTTTCTTCCATGGCAAGGTCAAAACCAGCGATAATAGTGTGGAAGAATGGTGAAGTATTGAAGAATTGAGTATGAACTTTCATCATTTCTTTCAATTCAGGAGTTCCATCCCCATACATTTTACGTAATTGTGGCAAGATCATGTAAAGGTAACCAGAAGCTTGCATACGTTCGTAGTTCCAACCTAATTGGAAAGTAAACAAGCTACGTTTGTTGATTTGATTAAAATCTTCTTTTGTTAGTTTGTAATTAGAATTCGTCATCTTCGATTTCCCCACTTTCTGATGGTGTAGAAGGTGCTGCTACAGCAACTTTTTGGCTGTTCTTGAAGTGAACAACTGCAAGGAAGATACCCACGATAGAGATACCGATCATAGACAATCCTTTGAAGTTGTTAACAAAGCCAATTTTTTCAGCAACTTCAGCAGGAAGAGTGCCAATGATTCCAGCAACTGCTCCACCAAGACTTGTTACGTTTGAGTAAAGAACAGTCAACATAGCTGTCAAACCGAATCCCATAGCAAGGTAGTGAAGGTTACGTTTAACTGGAAGGTAACGAAGCAAGATAGCGAATCCAAGACCTGGAAGCATACGACCTGCAAGAGTCAAACCGTCTGCAACCCATTGGTATTCTTTAACAAGGTTTACAACACCTTGTACGAATTCTCCACCGAAAGCAAGGGCGAAGAATACTGGAAGGGCACGAGAAAGAGCCCATGGAATCGCACCAAGTAGGTAGTTGCGTTCGATACCTTTGTAGTCAAAGCGTTCGATCGCAGCATCAATACGGTGTGCAAAGAAAGTAGTTGTCATACGTCCAAGAACGTCGAAGTATGTCAAAAGTGCTGCTACTGGTACAGCGATTGTTGTAATCGCAAGATCTGTATCAATACCTTGAGAGATAGAGAATGCTGTTGCAAGAACCGCACCAGAAGTTGCGTCGATACGAGAAGCACCACCAAAGGTACCAACCCCGAGAACGAACAACTGCAAGCTACCACCGATAAACAAACCAGTTGTCACATCTCCCATGATCAAACCAGTAATGAAACCAGCGAATACAGGGGAACCTGCAGATGAAACGATTGTCAACTCATCACAGATTTGATAAGCTGAGTACAAAGTGAGAAGTAAAATTTGCCACCATTGTATCATAACAATGACCTCCTAAAAATTTTTTCCTATTTTAATAAGCTCAAAAAGTCTGAAACTGGATCATTTGGAACCATTTGAGCAGTGAGTTTCACACCTTTTTCTGCTAGTTTGTGGAAATCTTCCACATCCTTGTCTACCACATTGATAGAACGTGTGATAGAGCGAGTTTCTGGTGTTTGAGACATATTGCCGACGTTGAGTGTTTCAAGCGGTACACCTGCTTCGACCAAACCAAGGAAACGGTCTGGTTTACGTGCAACGATAAAGAGACGTTGGCTATCGTATTTACCAGCAAGGATATTTGCTGCTGCTTTCTCAACTGGCAAGATACTGAGTTTCACACCTGGTGGTGTCGCAAGTTTCAAACCACTCTTTTCAATATCGTTGTTAACAACTTCGTCGTCTACAACCATAATGCGTGAAACATTTAGTTTTCCAGCCCAAAGATTGGCTACTTGACCGTGGATCAAACGTCCATCGATACGGCATCCTACAATTGTCATAAGTTTTCCCCCTTTATATGTTTTAGTGTAGGTTTACGAGTTAAATGAATCTCTTCTTTATATTCGCCCTCAGTTTCAAAGATGATGATGCGGTTAGCACCTTCCTTGAGATAGCTATGAGGGATATAAAGCGAGAGGGTCGGGCCGACATTCCAGAAACGTCCTAGGTGACGCCCATTGACAAAGGCAACTCCCTTACCAAACTCAGACAAGTCTAAGTAGGTATCCTTCGGCTCTTCAACAGTAAAGTCGAAAGCGTAAAAGGCTGGTTGTCCTTCTGTCCATCCTTTTGAAAAATCAATTTTCTCAGGATTATCCAGTGGAAGTGGATATTGTTTCCAATTCAGTAAGAAATGTAGATCCTTGCAGACACCTGTACGAATTCCTTTATGTTGCGTATCTGCTAAGAACTTGTGTCCATAGTTAACACGCCCCATATTTTCGATCAGGATATCAATCTCTGAACAGCCTTCTCGGTTTCCCTGACAGTAGATGTCTTCACCAATCTCTGTCTGGTATTGAGTAGCAATCCATTGACCATCTACAAAGAGTTGAGCTCGATCACGTCCATCGATGATACGGAGGCGTTCCTCTTCTGCATCCCAACTTGCTTCGGTACGATAAAGAAGGTAGCCATAACTTTGACCAAGTTCTTCCATCGCTTTTGGATAGAGGCTTTCAGTTGGACTAGAGAGGCTATCCAGAGTTTCAAACAAGGAAACTTTTTCGACTAGTGGAATGGATTCCATTTCCATGCTTTCCTTATAGAGCGGTTCCAACTGTGGATACTCTGGGAAGTGTGTTGCCATCATCTTCTTAACCGCTAGGTATTTAGCAGTTGGATTTCCTTCTTCATCGAGAAGGGCATCATAGTCGTAAGATGTAACTTGTGGCAAGTCCAAAGTTCCTCGAGCCGAGCAACCATTCATGAAACCAAAGTTTGTTCCGCCATGGAACATATAAAGGTTAATCGAACCTTGCTCCAAAACCTCTCGAACAGCTTCTGCCAACTCTTTTGGATCACGTGTGATGATGGGTTCTTTCCAACGGTTGAACCAGCCGTCCCAGAATTCCATACACATGAGGGGCCATTTCTTGCCATACTCATCAAAGAATTCCTGCATCTGTGAAAAGTTGTACGGAGCTTTAGAACCGAAGTTTCCTGTCACAAAGAGGTCGTCTTCGATCAAGGTTCCGGCTTTCAGAGTAGCCCTCCATGGACCATCTGAAGTAAAGAGTGAGCAATCAATCCCTCGGTCTTCCATCAATTTCCGAATGGCTCGTAGATAAGACTTATCTTCTCCATAAGAGCCATATTCATTTTCGACTTGCATCATGAGAATGTTTCCGCCATTATCCAACAAGCGAGGTACAAGCCTTGGCAATAATTGGTCATAATAGCGAGCAACAGCCTCTATGTAGGCTGGGTCGGACGAGCGGATTCGCATGTCCTTGGTCAAGAGCCAAGCCGGCAAGCCACCAAATTCCCATTCTGCACAGATAAATGGAGACGGGCGTACAATAGCATAGAGACCCAGATCTTGTGCAATTTGAAGAAATCTCTCCAAATTTCTGGCACCTTCAAAATCAAACTCCCCTTCAACAGGTTCGTGTAAATTCCAAGCCACATAGGTCTCGACTGTATTAAAGCCAAGCGCCTTTAAGTTATAGAGAGAATGATACCAATCCTCTGCTGGAATCCTAAAATAATGAATGGCGCCGGACAAAATCTTGAACGGTTTTTCGTCTAAATAGAAATCGTCCTCAATTTTAAATCTTGTCATGTTATTACCTCTGACGAATTAAGTTTGCGCTTTCATTTATTATAATATTAACTATAATCAAATCTTTTGCATTTGTCAATAGGTTTTAGAAAATTCTTTAAAATTTTTCTATTTTTTTACTTCTTTTTTACCAAAATTATCTAAAAAATAGCATGAAATGAGGGCTTTTGCATGACCTCTGTTTTAATGGCGCTTTTATATATGTGCAAAATAATATTTTTAATGTATTATGTTATTTTTTCATCTAAATGCTACTATTTTCTTTGTGTTTGTGGTAAAATCAAAGAAGGAGAAAGAAAAAAATTGAGGTGCAATTATGGCTATTCCAAAATACCAATATATTAAAGACGAACTCAAGAATAAAATCATCTCAGGTCAATTTGCGAGTGGAGATAAGTTTTATACTGAAGCAGAGTTGATCGCCATGTATGATGTCAGTTCTATCACAGTTGTTCGTGCCTTGAACGACCTTGCCAAAGATGGCTATATTGTCCGCCAACAAGGAAAAGGAACTTTTGTTTCACGCGCTCGTAAGCACAAACTCGTTGAGTTTTCAGACGTAGAAATTTTTGAAACAAAGGACGATAAGGTAACTGTCCTTTCTATCGAACGTGGAAATAAGCTTGAATATTTGGAAAAACTTGGTTTGCGTGGAGACCAGTTCTACTACAAGATCGAACGGACACGTCAAACTAACGGTGTGACCTATATCTACCACACTTCTTATATTCCCGAACAATATATCAATGCCAACTATCCAAATCTTGACTATTATAGTTCTATCTATAAACGTTTCAAATTGGATTACCGCATTCACATGACTGATGAGCATTTTGAGGAAATCAACGAAATCGCATTCCCAACACCCGAGCATGCTGCTTCTACGTTGGGAATTGATACACAATTTCCAACTGTCTTCCAAACAAAGACTACAAAACTTGAGGCCACTGGCCAAGTCCTTGCCTATAGTGAAACTTATAAGCGAGCTGACTACTACAAAATCAAATTCATCTCGTGTGATCGAGGTCATTAAGAAAAAGCTTGAGCCTAGCTCAGGCTTTTTCTATGTTCATTATAGCATGCACCATTTAGTATGAACATATGACGAAGGGTAATTCTTTAATTAGTAGTGCTTTTACTAAAAACAAGTTAAATATTAGCTAGATTTTCCTTGTTTTTAGTTTTTTGACAATTTTTTCCTAAATCTTATGATTTCCTCCATTTATTATAGTTCTTTCATAAAGCCGCTTGACTTTTTATATCTTAGATAATAAAATAAAAACAGTTTTGTGTAAACGCTATCATACAATATAATAACAGGGAGGTTTTATCATGAAACTAGAAAAGAAACAGCGCTTCTCCATTCGTAAGTACGCGATTGGAGCAGCTTCTGTACTCATAGGATTTGCTTTTGGTACCCAAGTCGTGTCTGCTGACAGCGTCACTCCAACACCAGAAAATCCAAGCGCAGCTCAGACTGCTCAAGGAGAATCACAGACAGCTGAGACATCAGTTGAAAGCAAGCTTGAAGAAAGAGTTGAAGCAAAGGGAGCTTCAGCCACAATCGCTCCAACAGTCGAAAAAACTGAATCCCCAGCAGTTGCAGAAAAAATTGACGAGACTCCAGTCATTGAAAAAGCTACTCCTGTTTCAGAAGAAAACTCAGAACCAGTAAAAGCCGACGAAGACAAGAAAAATGAAACCGTCACACCTGCAGTAACCGCTCCGAGCACTGAACGAGCAAGTCAAGTAAATGAAAAACTGGCAAAAAGAAAAATGATCTCAATCGATGCTGGACGCAAGTACTTCTCACCTGAGCAACTCAAGGAAATCATCGACAAAGCTAAACACTACGGCTATACTGACCTCCATCTCTTAGTCGGAAATGATGGCATGCGTTTCATGCTGGACGACATGACAATCAAAGCCAATGGAAAAACCTATGCCAGTGAAGATGTCAAACGTGCTCTCGAAAGCGGAACTGATGCCTACTACAAGGATCCAAACGGCAACCATTTGACAGAGAGTCAAATGACGGATTTGATTAACTATGCCAAAGATAAAGGTATCGGACTAATCCCAACAGTCAACAGCCCTGGCCACATGGATGCGATTTTGCATGCCATGAAAGAACTAGGCATCCAAAAACCAAACTTTACCTACTTTGATAAGGAATCTGCTCGTACCGTTGACCTTGATAACAAAGAAGCAGTTGCATTTACCAAGGCTCTGATTGACAAGTATGCTGCTTACTTCGCTGGCAAAACTGACATCTTCAATATCGGACTCGATGAGTATGCCAACGATGCTACAAACGCCAAGGGATGGAGCGTTCTTCAGGCTGATAAATACTATCCAAACGAAGGCTACCCTGTAGGAGGATATGAGAAATTTATCGCCTACGCCAATGACCTTGCTCGCATCGTCAAATCTCACGGCCTCAAGCCAATGGCCTTCAACGATGGTATCTACTACAATAGCGACACTAGCTTTGGAACTTTTGACAAAGACATCATCGTTTCTATGTGGACCGGTGGATGGGGCGGATACGACGTCGCTTCTTCTAAACTTCTAGTTGAAAAAGGCCACCAAATCCTTAATACCAACGATGCTTGGTACTATGTTCTCGGACGAAATGCAGATGGCCAAGGCTGGTACAACCTCGACCAAGGACTCAATGGTATCAAGAACACTCCAATCACTTCTGTACCAAAATCTGAAGGAGCTGACATTCCATTCATCGGTGGTATGGTGGCTGCTTGGGCGGATGAACCATCTGCACGCTATTCACCATCTCGCCTCTTCAAACTCATGCGTAGCTTCGCAAATGCCAACGCTGAATACTTTGCTGCCGACTATGAGTCTGCTGAGCAAGCTCTGAAAGAAGTTCCAACAGACCTTAACCGCTATACTGCAGAAAGTGTCGCAGCTGTCAAAGAAGCTGAAAAAGCCATTCGCTCACTTGATAGCAACCTCAGCCGTGTCCAACAAGACACAATTGACCAAGCAATCGCGAAACTCCAAGAAGCTGTAAGCAACTTGACCTTCACACCAGAAGCTCAAAAAGAAGAAGACGCGAAACGCGAAGTTGAAAAACTTGCCAAGAACAAAGTAATTTCTATCGATGCTGGACGTAAGTACTTCACACTCGACCAACTCAAACGCATCGTAGACAAGGCGAGCGAACTCGGCTACTCTGATGTGCATCTCCTCCTAGGAAATGATGGACTTCGCTTCCTACTTGATGACATGACTATCACTGCTAACGGAAAAACTTATGCAAGTGACGATGTCAAAAATGCCATCATCGAAGGGACAAAAGCTTACTACGATGATCCAAACGGAACCACTCTTAGTCAAGCTGAAGTCACTGAATTGATCGAGTACGCAAAATCAAAAGGCCTCGGACTCATCCCAGCGATCAACAGCCCAGGTCACATGGATGCCATGCTTGTCGCTATGGAAAAATTAGGTATCGCAAACCCTCAAGCTAATTTTGATAAAGTCTCCAAAACAACCATGGACCTTGAAAACGAAGAAGCAATGAACTTTACAAAAGCCCTTATCGGCAAGTACATGGACTTCTTTGCAGGCAAGACTAAGATCTTTAACTACGGTACAGACGAATACGCTAATGACGCCACCAACGCCCAAGGCTGGTACTACCTCAAATGGTATGGACTCTATGGCAAGTTTGCTGAATATGCTAACACTCTTGCTGCCATGGCCAAAGAAAGAGGCCTTCAACCAATGGCCTTCAACGATGGTTTCTACTACGAGGATAAGGATGATGTTGAGTTTGACAAGGATGTCATCATCTCTTACTGGTCTAAAGGATGGTGGGGCTACAACCTTGCATCTCCTCAGTACCTTGCAAGTAAAGGCTATAAATTCCTTAATACCAACGGAGACTGGTACTACATTCTCGGTCAAAAACCAGAAGATGGCGGTGGCTTCCTCAAAAAAGCTCTCGAAAATACCGAGAAAACTCCATTTAATCAACTAGCATCAACTAAATACCCTGAAGTTGACCTTCCTACTATTGGTAGTATGCTTGCTATCTGGGCAGATAGACCAAGTGCTGAGTATAAGGAAGAAGAAATCTTTGAACTCATGACTGCCTTCGCAGATCACAACAAAGACTACTTCCGCGCTAACTACAATGCACTCCGTGAGGAGCTTGCTCAAATCCCTACTAACTTGGAAGGATACAGCAAAGAAAGTCTCGATGCCCTAAATGCAGCTAAAGAGGCTCTCAACTACAACCTCAATCGCAGCAAGCAAGCTAAGTTAGACGCTCTCGTAGCCAAACTCAAAGCAGCCCGCCTAGGCCTCAAACCAGCAGCAACCCACTCAGGAAGCCTCGACGAAAACGAACTAGCTGCCAATATTGAAACCAAACCGGAACTCATCACAAGAGCAGAAAAGATTCCATTTGAGGTCATCAAGAAGGAAAATCCGAATCTCCCAGCTGGTCAGGAAAAGATCATCACACCAGGTGTAGAGGGCGAACGCACTCATTACATCTCTGTCCTTACTGAAAATGGGAAACAAACAGAAACCGTTCTAGACAGCCAAGTAACCAAAGAACCTGTGACCCAAGTGGTTGAAATCGGTGCCCCTATTAGCCACAAAGGGGATGAAAGTGGCCTTGCGACAACTGCAGAAGCAAAACCGAGACTAGATATCCAAGAAGAAGAGATTCCGTTCACTACCGTGACACGTGAAAATCCACTCTTGCTCAAAGGGAAGACTCAAATAGTTACTAAAGGCGCTAACGGTCGTCGCAGCCATTACTACTCTGTGAGCACTACTGTTGACGGTAAGGAAGTGAAAACTCTTGTAGATAGCCTTGTGACCCAAGAAGCAGTGACCCAAGTTATTGAAGTCGGAACCCTTGTAACCCATGTAGGGGATGAACACGGTCTTGCTCCAGCCGCAGAAGCAAAACCAAGACTGGATATCCAAGAGGAAGAAATTCCGTTCGCTACCGTAACACGTGAAAATCCGCAATTACCACTCGGACAAACGAAAGTCGTTATTGCTGGAGTAAATGGTCGCCGTACGATTTTCTACTCTGTCAGCACTACTGCTGACGGCAAAGAAGAAAGAACCCTTGTCAATAGTGCGGTATCGCAGGAAGCGGTCGCTCAGGTGGTCGAAGTCGGAACTGCCGTTGAGAAAGCTGAGCAAGCTGAACCAACTATTAGCAAAGCAGATGAAAAACAACTCCCTGCAACAGGAAGTCAAGACTCTGCGGGCTTAGTCGCAGCAGGACTCATGGCGACTCTAGCAGCCTACGGACTCACTAAGAAAAAAGAAGATTAAGATTCTTCTAAGAGAATACGAAAAAGCGAGATTGAATCTCGCTTTTTATTGTTAGGATTAATCACCAAGTCCGATACGTTCAAAGATATCATCTACTCGTTTGGTGTAGTATGCAGGGTTGAAGATTTCATCGATCTCCTCTTGAGTGAGGCGTGATGTCACTTCTGGATCTGCTTCGAGAAGCGGTTTGAAGTCTACTTGGTTGTCCCAAGAGTGGGCTGTTTTTGGTTGCACCAAGTCGTAGGCTTGTTCACGCGTCATGCCTTTTTCAATCAAGGTCAACATAGCACGTTGACTAAAAATCAAACCAAACGTAGAGTTCATGTTGCGGATCATATTTTCTGGGAAAACCGTCAAATTCTTGACAATATTTCCAAAACGGTTGAGCATGTAGTCAATCAAAATGGTCGTGTCTGGTGTGATGATACGCTCAGCTGATGAGTGAGAAATATCACGTTCGTGCCAGAGAGCGACGTTCTCATAGGCTGTCACCATATGACCACGGATAACACGCGCCAGACCTGTCATGTTTTCAGAACCGATAGGGTTGCGTTTGTGAGGCATCGCAGAAGAGCCTTTTTGACCTTTGGCAAAGAACTCTTCTACTTCGCGTTGTTCAGACTTTTGCAAACCACGAATCTCAGTCGCCATACGCTCGATTGAAGTCGCGATACTAGCAAGAACCGCAAAGTACTCAGCGTGAAGGTCACGAGGAAGCACTTGTGTAGAAATTTCTTGAGCACGGATGCCCAATTTTTCGCAGACATATTCCTCTACAAATGGTGGGATGTTGGCAAAGTTCCCAACCGCACCCGAAATTTTACCAGCTTCCACGCCAGCAGCTGCATGCTCGAAACGCTCGATATTGCGCTTCATTTCGCTGTACCAAGTCGCAAGCTTGAGACCAAAAGTTGTAGGTTCCGCATGCACACCGTGGGTACGCCCCATCATGATGGTGAACTTGTGCTCCTTAGCCTTATCAGCGATGATGTTGGTGAAGTTTTCAAGGTCACGACGGATGATGTCGTTGGCCTGCTTGTAGAGGTAACCGTAGGCAGTATCCACCACGTCAGTAGATGTCAAACCATAGTGAACCCACTTGCGCTCTTCGCCAAGAGTCTCAGAAACCGCACGTGTGAAAGCCACCACATCGTGACGCGTCTCCTGCTCGATTTCCAAAATACGGTCAATGTCAAAATCCGCTTTTTCACGAATCAAAGCCACATCTTCCTTAGGGATTTCCCCCAACTCAGCCCATGCCTCGTCAGCCAAGATTTCCACCTCAAGCCAAGCACGGTATTTATTTTCTTCACTCCAAATGTTCGCCATCTCAGGGCGAGAGTAACGGTTGATCATTTTTTTCTCCTTTTACATTACAGAAACCAAGTAGTAAGATTTAATAGTTAATATTCTTCTAACAATTTCATCACATATATATTATATAAATCAATAACTATTTTATCAATTAGTATCAAAATTGAAAACCAGATAAAATAATTTTTGTCTTTATCTGTGCTAATAGCCAACTCTAAGAAAGATTGAGAACTAATTTTATAAGAAGATAAATTATGAGCTAGTGTATTTCTCTGAGCATACAGTTCATCATATCTACTTTGGACGACACTTTGAAACAGTGGTCCCAGCTTTCCATTTTGAGTAGGCTGTAGAAATTGATTAACAGGAATTATCTTATCTACATTCGTTTTAAAAAAATAATCGAATTTTCTTTGATGCCACGTTGATAGATTAGTATCTTTAAAGAGTTTCTTTACATAGTCTATCGTTTCTTTTTGCAGATTATTCTTGTCTAAAACTTCGTAAATATTAAATTCTCTATCCAATGACGTAATTGCTTCCACTAATCTGCGAAATACTTTGTTTTTTGCCTCAAATGTTGAACATTCACCTAATTTATCATCATTATTTAGTAACTTCCTTCTATATTCTAAATCATTAGAAGCGATTTCCCAGGTAATGAATTTTAATTTTTGTTCTTGAAAACCAGTCATTTTTAAAAAAACTGAATTCATAACATATTCATTAACAGGATAGGTTTCAATCCCACTACCAATTCCATAATTAGCAACTATCGCTTCTTTTAATACACTTTCAATGGGTGCTAGAATGAACTTTTCATGATTAATCATAGTGTATACTTCCCATAAATATCTATAGATTTCTCCATTCTATTTCTCAAATGCGTTAAAGCTGCTGGATTCTTAGTATGATTATTATCTTCCTTAAATTCTAATATCGTATTTTGTAATTCTTGTATCAAGCTCGATTTTTTTGATATATCAATTTGTCTCTGTTGAAAAATCATATACTCAAATAAACCAAAGAAATTAACATCTAAATCAATAATTGATTTAAAACGTCTTTCAGGAAATAATTGCTCAATAGTACTCTCTATCTCATCCAAAATAATTTTATAGTCCCCTTCAATTATTTCTTTCGGTAGTTGTTCAAATAGATTTTGATTTTCATCATTAGCAACTGCATATATGAATTTTTCATATAAATTTTCCATTCGTCGTGCATATCCATATCCCACTTTAGTTATTCTCCCAACTTTTCTATAGTGAGAAAGAATGGCTATATATCGCACAAAATCCATTTTAGAATCATTTACAAACACTAGATTTGAAAATTTTGGTTCAAAGAAATCTACCAATGTATCTTTTAGGAAATAGAGAGACTTTCTACTTTCTTGAGGCAACAACGGCTCTCCTTGTATATTAATATTACGAAATACAGAAGAATAAAAATTTTGCTGTTCAGAATAAAATTCTATATCTGCTCTCCCACTATCTTTCTGTGGTACTAAGTAAGAAAATCCTAGATAATGATTTCTCATAAACTTATCATCAACCGAAGGAATTTCATCATAAGTGCTTATTTCAATTTCAGATAGTATCTTTTCTTTATTACTACCTTTATCTGTCAGATAATTCAAAGACCATTCTAAAACATTGTCATACTCGTCATCATCCAGCTCTGTATCGTTATCATCTGCCAAAGTTTGAACTACTTTTTTATATTTCTCTTTATTTGGAAAAATTCCCAAATAGCTCAATAAAATACTTGTTAACCTTTGTTGTCCATCAAGTATTAAATTTTCACGTCCTTCACTCGTTACGTATGATCCTATTGTCACCGGCGGAACAAACTCATTTTTTTCAAAACTTTCAATCAGCTTTTTAGCTTTCTGGGCATCCCAAACAAAATAACGTTGATAACCGGGTAAAATAATATTCTTTTTTAAAATCAATTCTTTCCAATGTTCCAAAGAATATTCTCCATAATACACCTTATTTTCCATGTCTTATATCCCTTCTGAAATTTAACCTTCCCCAAACTCTTCCACACTATCCGGCACATCACTAAACAAAGTCACATGTCCCATCTTGCGGTTGTGCTTCGCTTCTATTTTACCATACATGTGAAGGTGGGCGCTTGGATTTTCTGTGACATATTTTTCAGCGACCTCAACGTGTTGGCCGAGTACATTAAGCATAACGGCTGGCGCATGTAATTTTATTTCTGGCAACGGTGCTCCGAGAACACCCAAGATATGCGTGTCAAACTGCGAGAAGTCACAAGCTTCGATTGAGTAGTGCCCTGAGTTGTGTGGACGTGGCGCAATTTCATTGACAATAATGTCATCAGTTTTCGCAAACATTTCCACACAGAGAGTTCCAGACAAGTTAAGCTGTTCTGCGATTCGTACTGCCATTGCTTTGGCTTTGGCTGCTAGACTTTCTGAAATGCGAGCAGGCACAATGGTTTTTGAAAGAATGTTGTTGCGGTGAATATTTTCCTGAACTGGGAAAACTGTCACATCCTTGCCGTTACCAGACACGATGACAGAAATTTCAAGGTCAAAGTTGACGAATTCTTCCAAGACACAGTCTGCTAAGTCGGCTAGTGCATAAGCTTCTTCCAAGTCTACTTCTGAGCGAATGACTTTTTGTCCATGCCCATCGTAGCCACCTGTCGCGGTCTTGAGGACATAGTTTTTCGATAGGTCAATATCTGCCAAGTCTTGGCTAGAAGTCACGACCTTGTAAGGTGCCACAGTGACTTGTGCCTTGTTTGCGAGAAAGTCCTTTTCAAAAATGCGATTTTGGGAAATGCGGAGCAGATCTGTCCCTTGAGGGAGCTGATCATCCTTGATAACGGCATCCAAACCGTCAGCATCGACATTTTCAAACTCATAAGTGAGAACATCACAACGGTCTGCCAACTCACGAAGAGCCTCTACATCGTTGTAAGGAGCCACGATGATTTCCGCCACGCGAGAGGCTGGGCAATCCGCCGCAGGATCCAGCGCGATGACCTTGTGCCCCATGTAGATAGCAGAAATGGCCATCATCTGACCCAGCTGACCACCACCGATAATTCCGATTGTTTTAGATGAGCTCATTGGTAGACTCCTCTGCGATTTTTCCTTGCTCTTCTGCGAAATCAGCCAATGCTGTCGCGATAGCTTGATCCCCTACTGAAAGGAGACGGAGGGCAAAGAGGGCTGCATTTGTCGCACCAGCTTCACCGATAGCCATAGTTGCGACAGGCACGCCACCCGGCATCTGCACGATAGAGTAGAGCGAGTCCACGCCACTAAGGGCACGCGATTTGACGGGTACACCGATGACAGGAAGGGTTGTTTTGGCTGCGACCATTCCTGGCAAATGGGCTGCGCCACCTGCACCTGCGATAATGACCTTGATACCGCGACTACGAGCTTCCTCCGCATGTCTGAACATGAGGTCTGGAGTACGGTGGGCAGAGACAACTTTCTTTTCGTAAGCTACACCGAAGCGGTCTAGAACTTCTGCTGTTTTTTGCATAGTTGCCCAGTCGGATTTTGAGCCCATGATAATGGAAATTACTGGTTTAGTCATAATTTTTCCTTTTTCTTCTTTTTTAATAATGGTCTTCGGTGGTGGGGACGGAAGCAAACCTTCGGTTTCATTCCTAAACTTTGAGCCTAAGGTCTCAAAGTTTCCCCGACCAGAACAGATACTGTTCTGGTCTTTTCACCACGGCGACCATTATCTTACTTTGGCTCGCTTTGGCTCGCCATTGACAAATTTAGTATCTGTTAATCTTTTATAGCCTTGCTTCCGATATCTGTTCGGTAAAAGAGGCCTTCTGTTTTTTGTTGGGAGAGTTCTTGATAAATGCTATCTTGGGCTTCTTGAACGGTATCGGCTGTGGTAACTAGCATATAGACACGTCCGCCGTTGGATAGCAATGCTCTGCTATTTTCCGCAAACTTAGCCCCTGCATAGTAGGTGATGATATCGCCTTCTGTCTTAGTTGGCAACTCGACACCCTTTGCATAATCTAGCGGGTAGCCCTTGGATGCGACAACTACACCCAGAGTCACGCCCTTGTCCGTCCACGTGATGTTCGGCTCCTTGCCATCGAGAATATCCGTGATATTTTGCGCAAAGTCAGATGTCAAACGAGGCAAGATAATCTGAGTTTCGGGATCTCCAAATCGAGCGTTAAACTCTATAACCTTTGGACCGTCAGCAGTCAAAATAAGACCCGCGTAAAGGACACCAAGATAGGGGCACCCCTCCTTAATCATGCCTTCAAGGACAGGTTTGACAATGGTCTCCACTGCTGTGTCAACCACACTTTGTGGCAAGTGAGGAACTGGCGCATAAGCTCCCATACCGCCCGTGTTAGGGCCCTTGTCGCCGTCATAGGCACGTTTATGGTCCTGAGCCGTTGGCATGATGTAGAACTTGTCCCCATTGACAAAGGCAAAGAGAGAGAACTCTTCTCCGTCAAGGAATTCCTCGATGACCACTCGCGCCCCCGAGTCACCGAACTTATTGTCTAAGAGCATCTCGTGAGCGGCTTCGACCGCTTGTTCAACTGTCTCAGCAACGACAACACCTTTCCCAAGAGCCAAGCCATCCGCCTTGACGACGATTGGAGCACCTTTCTCCTCGATATAAGCCTTGGCCTCCTCGAAATCTGAAAATGTGCCATAGGCTGCTGTCGGAACGTCATATTTGACCATGATTTCCTTAGCAAAATCCTTGGACCACTCCAGCTCCGCTGCAGCCCTAGTCGGACCAAAAGTCTTGAGCCCAGCTTTGTTAAAATCATCCACGATACCAGCAGCAAGGGCATCATCTGGCCCGATGAAGGTCCAAGCAATATCGTTGGCCTTTGCAAACTCAATTAACTTAGAATGTTCGGAAATAGCGATGTTTGCCAATTCCAGACCATCCAGAGTCATCCCGTCATTTCCAGGAGCTACAAAGACATTTTCAACGTCTTTTGATTCAAGCAACTTCTTAGCAATGGCATGTTCACGACCACCAGAACCGACAACTAACAGCTTCATCTTTCAACCTCTTTTGCGAATTATTTACTAATATTATACCATAAACGTTCGTTTTAATCTTGTTTTGCTCCGTGTTTTTACGCAAAAAAGGAAAGAAACTGTTTTCTTTCCTTTACGTTCTTAATGTCTAAAATGTCTCACTCCTGTGAAGACCATTGTCAATCCATATTTATCAGCAGCTTCGATGGATTCTTGGTCACGGACGGAGCCTCCAGGCTGGATGATGGCCTTAATTCCTGCTTTGGCGATTTCTTCCACGTTATCCGCAAAAGGGAAGAAGGCATCGGAAGCAAGCACAGCGCCGTCAAGGCGATCTTTAGCTTGGTCAATGGCGATACGTACAGAGGCCACACGGTTAGTTTGACCCGGGCCAACTCCCAGTGTCATATGGTCGTTGGTGATGATGATACCGTTTGATTTGACATACTTGATAGCTTTCCAAGCAAATTCAAGGGCAGTCGCTTCTGTCTCAGTTGGCTGACGTTTGGTCACCACTTGCCAGTCAGCTGGGCTTTCTTTGACTACGTCTTGGTTTTGCACCAGAAGTCCACCTACTACACCTGTGTATTCTGCTTCCACCTCGCTAGCGTCTTGGGCATCAAATGGCAAGGCAAGGATACGCAAGTTTTTCTTTTTGTTGGTCAAAATGGCTAGCGCTTCATCCGTATAGCTCGGTGCAATGATGATTTCAAGGAAAATGCCGTGCATCTTCTCAGCTGTCGCAGCATCCACCTCACGGTTGAGGACGACAATTCCACCAAAGATAGACACTGGGTCAGACTCATAAGCATAGTCCCAAGCAGTTTCGATGTCATCAGCTTGACCAATTCCACATGGGTTCATGTGTTTGAGAGCCACAACAGTTGAACGGTCTTTGAAATCACGAATAATACGAATGGCCGCATCCGCGTCACGAATGTTATTGAAGGACAATTCCTTACCGTTGAGCTGTTTCGCTGATGCAATCGAATAGTCAGTCGGCAAAGCTTTTTGGTAGAAGTCCGCATCCTGCTGAGGGTTTTCCCCATAGCGCATGGCTTGCTTGAGGTCATAGGTCAAAGTGAGTTTTTCTGGTTTTGCTTCACCCACTTGAGCTGTGAAGTATTCTGCAATCAAGGCATCATAAGCTGCTGTGTGACGGAAAACCTTAGCTGCCAAACGTTGACGCGTTTCGTAAGTCGTTTCATCATTGGCTGACAACTCGTCCAAAACCACTGCATAGTCAGCAGGGTCTACCACAACCGTTACGCTAGCGTGGTTTTTAGCTGCTGAACGAAGCATGGATGGCCCCCCGATATCGATATTTTCAACTGCGTCAGCGTACGTCACGTCTGGTTTGAGGATTGTTTCCTTGAAAGGATAGAGGTTGACCACTACAAGGTCGATAAGCTCGATCTTATTGTCCTTAGCCGCCTCAAGGTGGCTATCGAGATCACGACGAGCGAGGAGCCCACCATGGATATTTGGGTGAAGGGTCTTGACACGACCGTCCATCATTTCTGGGAAGCCCGTCACATCATCAATCGCAATGGTCTCCACCCCAGCATTGTCAAGGGCAACCTTTGTCCCACCTGTTGAGATAATCTCCCAACCGAGTTTTTTAAGTTCTTGGGCAAATTCAACAATGCCCGCTTTGTCTGAGACGCTGATTAAGGCCTTTTTCGTCATTCTATTCCTCTTTCTTTAGATCCAAGCGCATAGCGACTTCGTTATTTTCTTCTATAAATCCTGTTTCCTGAAAACCCAGACTAGTCAACAGGTGCTTCATTTTTTCATTTCCAACCACATAATCTGCGATAATATGACTGTAAGCTCTATCCATCTGAGCCTCTTTGATTAGAACTTCCAAGGCTTTTCGACCATAACCTCTTCCTTGGTACTGCTGACCAATCATTATCCGCCAGATAAAGTATTCCGCTTCATTCTTGTCTATTTCTAGCAGGAGAAAGCCAACCACTTGCTTATCCCAATAGATTGCCATCGGAAACACATCTTCGTTTTTCCGGTAGAGCCATGCATCAGCTAAAGAGCGCACATTTGGAGCTACGAAACGTGCTCGTTCATCAGCTTCTGATATTTTCAAATCCAGCACTGCCTGAAAACTGCTCTCATCTACCAATTTCAGTTCAATCATTTTTTCTCCTAGCAAGATTGCGTAACCAAAACTTGATTTACTTCTTACCTTCTCTCCACTCCCAAGCTATCCAGCACCTCCGGATACAACTTGTACTCAGTCTCATGAATGCGAGCTTCAAAGCTTTCGATGGTATCATCAGCTAGACGTGGCACACGAACTTGCTTGATAACCTTTCCTGTATCCACACCAGAGTCTACCCAGTGAATGGTCACGCCACTATCAGCAACCCCAGCATTCCAAGCGTCCTCAATTCCATGAGCTCCTGGAAATTCGGGCAGGTAGGCTGGATGGATATTGATAATACGCCCCTCATAGGCTCCAAGTAAGGTTGGCCCAACGATTTTCATGTAGCCGGCGAGGCAAACCAAGTCAATCTGGTGTTCTTCCAAGAGTTCGACAAGGGCTGCTTCGTAGTCCACCTTGTTCTCAAACTCCTTGAGTTCAAAAGCATAGGACAGGACGCCGAGCTTTTCTGCCCGCTCGAGCACATAGGCGTCACGATGGTCTGAAAAGACAAATTCCACCGGAAATTCTTCGGCAATCACCTGAAAATTTGAGCCATTACCAGAGGCAAAAACCGCTATTTTTTTCATTTGATAATGACACTTTCGTTTTCTTTCTTGACGATGCGACCAATTTCATAGACTGGTTCATCCAACAATTCCTTGACACGACCTACATTTTTAGGGCTAACTGCCAGCATGAGTCCCACACCCATATTGAAGATTTCAAACATTTCCTCATGCTTGATTTCACCGTATTTTTCAAGGGCTCTGAAAATCGGGAGGACTGGAACTTTGCTTTCCTCAATCTCAGCAGCCAGGTCAGCCGCAAACATACGAGGAACATTTTCAATAAAACCCCCACCTGTGATGTGAGCAATACCGTTGACCAACTCTTCTTTGATGAGGGGCAAGACAGCCTTGACATAGATACGAGTCGGCTCAAGAAGGACTTCCTTGAGTTTCTTGCCTTCCAATTCTGGTAAGACTTCCTCACCCGTGTAGTCGGCAAAAACACGGCGAACCAGAGAGTAACCATTTGAGTGAATCCCACTTGACGCAAGTCCGAGAAGAACATCACCTTCTGCCACCTTTGAACCGTCAATGATTTGAGATTTTTCTGCCACACCGACCGCAAAACCAGCCAGGTCATAGTCATCTTCGCCATACATACCTGGCATTTCAGCTGTTTCCCCACCGATGAGGGCTGCGCCTGCCTGCACACAGCCTTCTGCCACACCAGCAACGACTTGTTCTAGTTTAGCTGGTTCATTCTTGCCAGTCGCTACATAGTCAAGGAAGTAAAGAGGCTCCGCACCTGCAGCGATGATGTCATTGACACACATGGCCACACAGTCCTGCCCAATCGTATCATGCTTGTCGTACTTGATGGCCAGCATGAGCTTGGTTCCGACACCGTCAGTCCCTGAAATCAAGACAGGCTCTTTGACACCTGTTTTTGAGAGGTCAAACATGCCACCGAAACCACCAAGAGCTCCCATGACACCCGCACGCTCCGTACGAGCCACGTGCTTTTTGATTCGTTCAACAACTTCATAACCCGCTTCAACATCTACACCCGACTGGGCGTACGCATTTTTATTTGCCATTTTATTTTTCCTTTTCTTTGAGAAGATTGCGACGTATTTTTAGATAAACAATTATTTTATCTAAAAATACTAGTCAGGGCTCTAGCTTTGGTCCCATAGGGCAAAGCGTCTACTGACAAATGCTTTAGCTTTTAGTCAGTAGCGAGACGTGGAGCATAAGCATTTTTATTTGTCATCTTCTCTTCCTTTCCTTTCATGGAGAGTCTTTATCCATCTATTTGTAAAAACTGGTCTTATCCCCCAAACTTCTACGATAGTCTTCCTCATAGTCGTAGAGAGGAGTTGGGTAGTTGCCGTCAAAGTAAGCGACACAAAGACCACCGTTTGGCGCATCTGTTTCGATGCCGATAGAATCAATCAAGCCATCAATCGAAAGATAGGTCAGGCTATCCGCACCAATGATTTGGCGAGTTTCTTCGACTGTATGATTAGCCGCAATCAACTCCTGACGCGTCTGGATATCAATCCCGTAGAAACATGGATAAGCCAGCGCTGGACTACCAATGGCAACGTGAACCTCAGACGCACCTGCTTCTTTCAAAAGCTGAACGATACGGCGAGAGGTTGTCCCACGAACAATGGAATCATCAATCATGACCACACGTTTGCCTTTGACAACGCCCGAAACAGCAGACAGTTTCATCCGCACCCCTTGCTCCCGCAATTCTTGAGTCGGTTGGATAAAGGTGCGTTGCGTGTATTGGTTTTTGATGAGACCCATTTCATTTGGCAGACCAGATTCTTCTGCAAATCCCATAGCTGCGCTGAGTGAGGAATTTGGCACACCGACCACAATATCTGCTTCGTGCTTGAACTCACGCGCTAATTGGGCCCCCATACGTTTGCGAGCTGTATGGACGTTGACACCATGGATATTAGAGTCAGGACGGGCAAAATAAATATACTCCATAGAGCAAATCGCCAACTGGGTATCATTCGTATAGCTATCGTACTGAATCCCATTGTCATCTACGATTACAATCTCTCCTGGTTTTACATCGCGAATCCACTCAGCACCAATAACTTCAAAAGCACAGGTTTCTGACGAAACCACCACCGCTCCGTTTGCCATTTTCCCAATAGAAAGTGGACGGAAGCCATTAGGATCAAGAGCCGCAATCAACTTGTCCTCAAACAGCAGGATATAAGCAAATCCACCTTTGACAAGGCTAAGCGCCTCTTTGATTTTGCCCATCAAGTTGGGATTGTGACTCCGACGAATGAGGTGAGCCAAGATTTCCGAGTCCGAAGTTGAACTGAAAATAGCTCCTCTTTGTTCCAATTCTTTCTTGAGCGATTCGGCATTGGTCAAGTTTCCGTTATGAGCAAGTCCAAACTGCATATCATGAAAGCGAAAGAGGAAGGGCTGGATGTTGTCAACAGAAGCTTCGCCAGCAGTCGCATAACGCACATGCCCAATCGCGCTCGTTCCAGTTAGTTTATCCAAATTAGCTGGATTTCTGAATACTTCTGATAAAAGCCCCATATCACGATGACGCTTCAATTGCCCCTGATCATTGGAGAGGATTCCTGCCCCCTCCTGACCACGGTGCTGAAGACTATGGAGACCAAAATAGGTCAATTTAGCAGCATCTGGATGCCCCCAGATACCGAAAACACCACATTCTTCATTAAGAGATTTTACTTCGTATGTCATTTTATATACCTAATTTTTATTTTTGCATCATTCCTTCAGTAGAGCCGAACGATACGGTAGAAGCTCGTTGCACTCGCAAAACAAACCTTTTACAATCATCAAGAGCTACATGGCTTTTACATTACTGATATTGTCTATCGGAAAAAACACAAATCTTACTTTCCAGTAAAGTATTTAACAGCCGACGCGAACAGGTGCTGGTCTTTATTTCCTGGGATGTTTTGGAAGAGACCGTCTTCATAACGTTCTGAGTGTCCCATTTTACCGATGATTTGACCATTCTTGCTGGTAATTCCTTCGATGGCATTTACAGAACCATTCGGATTGTACTTAGAATCCATACTTGGTTTGCCGTCAAAGTCAACGTATTGGCTAAAGATTTGACCATTGGCACGGAGCTCTGCAAATTCCTCAGCCGTCACGACAAATTTCCCTTCACCGTGCGATACTGGGATGGCATGGATATCGCCCACTTGTACTCCAGCTAACCATGGTGAGTTGGTATTGGCAATTCGAGTTTCCACCATCTTAGCCACGTGCTGGTTGGCATCATTGTAGAAGAGGGTTGGGCTAGTACTGTTAGCATCCTCGAAGTTCCCGTATGGAAGAAGACCTGATTTGACCAAGGCCTGGAACCCATTACAGATACCGATAATCAAGCCACCACGAGCGATAAAGCTATCAATAGCTACACGCACTTTTTCATTGAGCAGGATGTTGACGATAAACTTAGCTGATCCATCCGGCTCATCCGCAGCTGAGAAACCACCTGCAAAGAATAGGATATTAGCCTTGCCGATATTGTCAACCATAGTTTCAACTGACTTGACAATAGCCTCTTCATTCAAGGTCACGAATGGCACCAAGTTAACCTCTGCACCTTCTTTTTCAAATGCCTTGGCTGAGTCGTATTCTGAGTTGGTTCCTGGGAAGACTGGAATGTAAACCACCGGTTTTTCAATAGTTTCTTTGGCTTTGATGACTGCGTTAGAAGCGACAGCTGGCACTTCAGCCAATTCTTTAGCTTGGGCAAATTCAGTTGGGTAAACTTCTTCCAGTTTTCCTTGGAAGGCACTGTCAAGTTTCTGTCCATCTAACTTCACACCGTTGACAACGAGTGTAAAGTCTGCGCTTGTTTGTCCAATCTTCTCTATTCCAGCAATTTCTTGAGGAGATGTGAAGACAAATCCACCCAATTGAGCTGTCAAAGCTGTTTCAAGTTCAGGCAAGGTCACCTCTGCACCGATATGGTTCCCAAAGGTAGCAAGAGCCAAACTTTCAAGCACACCACCGTATTTGACAGCTGAAGCTGCCGACACTTTGTGAGTTGCTTGGATAGCTTCAAATTGAGCAAAATTAGACTTGATAAGATCAAAGTCAATCTCTTGTGCTAGGGCTTGGCCTGGGATGTAGTAGATGTTTTCACCAACAGCCTTGAACTCAGGAGAAAGCACCTTACGGCTATCTGCTGTTGTCACCCCAAAGGCAACCAAGGTTGGCGGTACAGTCAATTCTTCAAAAGTACCAGACATAGAGTCCTTACCACCGATAGATGGCAAGCCAAGCTGGATTTGTGCTTCGATAGAACCTAGGAGAGCTGCTACTGGCTGACCGAAACGCTCAGCTTGTTTGTCCATCCTCTCAAAATACTCTTGGTATGAGAAACGAGCCTTAGACCAATTGGCACCAGCAGCCACTAAACGAGCAGTCGCTTCGATAACCGCATAAGCAGCACCGTGGTATGGAGACCATTCTGCCACATAAGGGTTGAAACCTTGCGCCATGACAGACGCAGTATTGGTCACCCCGTGCTGAACTGGCAATTTCTGGACAGATGCCTCAGTTGGTGTGAGTTGGTAGCGACCGCCAAGTGGGTGATTGACTGTAGAACGACCGACCGAACAGTCAAAGATGGTCTGCAAGCCTTTTTGACTTGCATGGTTGAGATCAGATAGAACCGCAAGGGTATCTGCTTCAAGTGTGTCAACATTGGTTGTGCGTTCTTCTGGGAGTTTGATATCCTTGTCCACAACCTTGGCATCAACGACTACGCGCACACCGTTTGTATCAAGGAAACGACGTTCCAAGTCAACAATCGTTTCACCATTCCAGTGCATGACAAGATTTGGTTTTTCAGTCACTGTTGCAACGACAACAGCGTCAATATTTTCTTTATTACATTCTGCAACGAAGGCATCTACGTCCTCAGGACGCACCACAACTGCCATCCGTTCTTGTGATTCAGAAATGGCAATTTCTGTACCATTCAAGCCTTGGTATTTAAGAGGCACTTTATTAAGGTCGATTTCAAGACCATCTGCCAATTCACCGATGGCTACACAGACACCGCCTGCTCCAAAGTCGTTGGATTTCTTGATAAGACGAGTAACATCTCCATTACGGAAAAGACGTTGAATCTTGCGTTCTTCGATGGCATTCCCTTTTTGAACCTCAGCACCAGCAGTCTCTACAGACTCAACTGTTTGAACCTTAGAAGATCCCGTTGCACCACCGACACCATCACGTCCAGTCTTCCCACCGAGCAAGATAATCACATCGCCGGCTTCCGGTTTTTCACGGACTACATTTTCCTTAGGAGCAGCACCAACAACGGCACCTAGCTCCATGCGTTTAGCTACAAAGCCTGGGTGGAAGTATTCACGAACGTAAGTCGTCGCAAGACCAATCTGGTTACCATACGAAGAATAACCATGAGCCGCTGTCTTAGAAATGACTTGTTGTGGCAATTTCCCAGCACGCGTTTCTGAAATCGGAGCAGTAATATCACCAGCACCTGAGATACGCATAGCTTGGTAAACATATGAGCGGCCTGACAACGGGTCACGAATGGCGCCACCGATACAAGTAGCCGCTCCACCAAATGGCTCAATTTCCGTTGGGTGATTGTGGGTTTCGTTTTTAAACATGAGGAGCCAAGGTTCCTTGACACCATCAACGTCCACTTCGATTTCAACCGAGCATGCATTGATTTCGTCAGACACTTCCATATCGTCCAAACGACCATTAGCACGCTCATAACGACCGAAAATAGTCGCCATATCCATCAAGGTTTGTGGCTTTTCAGACCGACCTAGTTCCTCACGCATGGCAATATACTTGTCATAAGTCGCCTGCAATTGCTTTTGGAATTTAGAAGCTGAGAAATCAATCTGTTTCAACTCTGTCTCAAAAGTCGTGTGACGACAGTGGTCAGACCAATAAGTGTCCAAAACCTTGAGCTCCGTCTCAGTTGGCACGCGCCCGATTGACTTGAAGTAGTCTTGGATAAAGAGCAAATCATCCACTTCCATGGCCATCCCTTGCTCGGCCTTGTAGTGAGCAAAATCTTCTGCCGTATAGCTTTCAAAGAAGGTCAATTTAGGAATGGTCTTGTCTGACTCTGAAAATTCCTGCTTGGCAATTCCTTTCGTGATGTCCTTGAAACGAGAATCAACTGGGTTGAGTAAATAGTTCTTGACTGCTTCCAACTCAGTCGCATCAATATCTTTATTAACCAAGTAAAGTTGAGCTGTATTGACCGTCACATCACTCGAACTTCCCAGCAAAAGTAAGGCTTCTTGCGAAGATGCTGCACGTTGGTCAAACTGCCCCGGAAGGCTTTCAATGGCAAAGAAAGCATAGTTGGCAAGATCCGCCTGCACGGCAGCTTCATCCAAGACATGGTCTGTCACCTGCTCAGAGAAGATGTGTTTCTCTGCAGGCGCAAACAAGTCCTCTGCCAAATCAAAAACATCATACACTTGCACGATACGAATACTTTTCAAGCTTGAAAGTCCCAAACTGTGCTGGAGTTCTCTTACCAAACTCTCTGACTTAACCTGAAAATCAGCCTTTTTTTCAACAAAAATACGTTTATCCATCAATTCTTATTCCTTTATTTCAGCTCTTGCAATATTCCCAAACAGCCTTTAGGTTATTACTTCAACTCCTGCAATTTCTCCCAGACAATCTCGTAAACGTCTGTTAATTCACCCAGTCCTCTACGGAAAACATCCTTGTCCATGTGGTTGCCATCCGCATCCCACAAACGGCAGTTATCTGGTGAAAATTCGTCTGCCAAGATAATCTTACCATCCTTGTCA
The DNA here is from genome assembly GCF_054861215.1 of Streptococcus sp. KHUD_018. Next base: position 42,721 of record NZ_CM142176.1, on the reverse strand, counting down.
AAACCGAACTCTAGCTTAAAGTCAATCAATTTAAGGCCAATCTCTGCAAACCAAGCTTTCAAGAGCTCATTGATACGACGGGTTTCTTCCTTCAAGTAGGCAATCTGCTGGTCATCCGCAATCTGTAGGAATTTTACATGCTCGTCATTGATAAAGGGATCATCCAAATCATCATTTTTATAGTAAAATTCGACAATTGGAGTCTCAAATGCGATACCTTCATCAACGCCAAAACGTTTTGAAAAGGAACCAGCCGTGTAGTTGCGGAGCACAACTTCCAAAGGAATAATCTCAACCTTTTTATTGAGCTGTTCCGTATCCGAAAGTTTCTCCACAAAGTGAGTCGCTACACCAGCAGCATTTAACTTTTCAAAAATAAAAGATGAAATCTGATTATTCAAGACTCCCTTGCCCGCAATCTGCTCCTTCTTGACACCGTTGAAAGCAGTCGCCTGGTCCTTGTAAGTTGAAATAATGAGATTTTCATCCTCAGTTGTATAGATATCTTTGGCTTTTCCCGAATAGATCAATTCTTTTGACATTTTAAAGTTCGCCTTTCGTATTTCTTTACTTCATTCTACTACAAAATAACAAAAATAGCAATAATTTGCGAACGACTGCGAAGATACCTCTTTTTAACATTAAGAAAAACTGTAAAATCAAAACATTTTACAGTTTTAAAAGTATAATATCGCGTTAAAAACAAACATTATTCTCTGTTCAAAAATTGATCCCAAAAATAACGGAGGTAACTTTTCTTTCCCGTAATCATCTGCAGGCGACCTTCTAAACCATAACGAAGTTTTTCAGCCTGCTCAGAAGTCAGATGGGTCTCCGCCTCAATTTTAAAGAAATTTCCTTGTTCAGTCTTTGTAGCTGTCGCATCAATACTTGTAATCGTAGAATCCAGGAAAATTTGATTCTTCGCATCATTAGTCGTAGTATAACGGACAGAGTCCCCAATCTTGACTCTAGCAACATCTTTTGAACTGAGATAGGCTGTGAGTTTGGTTTTTCCTTCTTTTTCCAAGGATGGGTAGAGCTGGGCTAGCAGGGTTCCTTCTGCGGCCATGGTAGAATCACTGGTCTCAGGATTGAGGTGAAGCACCCCATCTTCACTTGCTGTAATCTTCCCTTTATCTAGGAGACCTCCCTGTACCTTCTTACCCGATTCCGCTTCCAAAATTTTCTGATCTAAAAGGGTTAATTCCTGACCAACTTTGACTAGGTGCTGAGATTTAAGTGATTCCAGTTGACTATCCAGTCCCGTTGCGTGGGCTTGCTGAGCCCCAGAACCCGCATACTGTACACGATACGTAGCTAGACTAGACTCTAGCTGGGCAATTTGAGCATCCACTTGCGCAATAACTTGCGATTTAGCTTGCGGATCTTCTTCACCTTGGTTTTTATAGGTCTGGTAAAAAGAGTAGACTGGATTCTGACTATCCAGTTGATCTCCCTTTTCAATCGCTGACTTGGCTGTTTTGTAGTCTCGGATTTTTTCCTCTGTTTGGCTGATAAGATTGCCAATCTCAGCCTGACTCTGACTTGCTGCCGCATTTTGCGAGGAGATGCTGGCATTTTGCTGAGAAACATTACTTCTTAGACCATTCGCTTGGCTGATATAATCTCGAAACATCTCCTGGTAACCAAACTTATCCGCCTCTGGAAATTGATCACTCCCCTCTTTCAAACTAGATTGCAAATACCCCAACTGCTTTTTTTGATCCTTTAGCATCTCCAATTGACTGGCATATGCTTCAACCTGGACAGCCTCCGCCCCTTGCTGGTACTCAACGAGCAGATCTCCTTGCTTGACCAACTTGTTTTCTTCCAGATAGTTCCCCACAATGCGTTGATTGCTAGTCGACTGGATATTGGCAATGATCCGACTAGGTTCGACAGTCGCTCTGGTAGACAAACTAATCTCCTTCTCTGCAAAGACTGCAAATCCCAGTAAAAACACGAGCAGAAGTGACATAGGTAAAATCACCCGACTGGAAAAATTATGGTAACGACGATTATAAAACTCCGCACTTTCTAAAAATTCTGGTTTCATCTTCTCCTCTTTCTAGCTATTGACCAAATGGGCGTAAAAGCCATCCTGTGCAAGCAAGTCTGCATGGGTGCCTTCTTCGACAATCTTGCCCTGATCCAGGACAACAACCTTCTCTGTCCTCTCAGCAATAGTCAAGCGGTGGGCAATGAAAATCAAGGTCTTGTCCAAAGCCATAAGATTATCCACAATCCGCTTCTCTGTCAAAATATCCAAACTGCTGGTCGCCTCGTCCAATATCAAAACAGGTGCATCCGTTAAAAGAGCACGCGCCAGAGCAATTCTCTGACGTTGTCCACCTGAAATCCCTGCCCCATCCGAAGTTAATTCTGTTTGGTAATTCAGGGGCATGCGCTCAATATCCTCCCGAATCTCGGCCAACTCAACCGCCCGTAAGATGTCTTCCTGAGTCGTCCCCTCCTTGGCTCCAAGGAGAAGATTCTCCAAAATCGTTCCGTTAAAGACATAGGGCTGTTGAGGCAGGTAGTTGATGTACTGGCGCAGGGCTTTTTTATCAATCTGATTGAGATTGACACCACCCAGACTAATCTCTCCCTGACTTGGATCGTAGAAATTAACCATCATCTTGGCCAAAGTCGTCTTACCGGATCCCGAAATCCCCACAAAAGCCATCTTAGACCCTTGCGGAATGGTCAAATTGATATCCGACAAGACATCTCGCCCATAGCCATACTTATAGTGAACCTGCTTAAAGATCATATCTCCCTTCATCATGCTCAAATCTTCGACTGTTTTCTTCTCCTCAAACTCCGAAGCTACTAGATAAACCTCATTTAAACGATTATTGGCAACCTGCGCTGTCTGAAGTTTGGTTTGTAGGTTGATGATATTTTCCAAAGGATTGGTAAAGTAAACAAGCAAAGTATTATAGGTAATCAGCTGACCCAAACTCATTTTCCCATCCATGACGAGAACTGCTCCCATCCAGAGAACACCAACATTGAGCAGGAGCTGGGCAACTTTTTTCAGAGCCTTTTGCTGGCTTTCTGCCCGACTATAGGTAAAGGATTTTTTCAGATAAGCTACAAATTCCTTATCAATCTTTTGATAGCGTGAACTTTCACTGGTCAAAGACTTAATGGTCTCAATACCGTTGATGTCCTCGATGATGGAAGAAGACAGAACCGCATTGGCTTCCATGGTATCACGATTCATCTTTTCAAAAGGCTTCATAAAGGCAAAGATAATCACTGTATAAATGGGAAGTGCAAGCAGACTAATGAAAAAGAGCGTTATATTTTGTGAAAACAAGACAAGCGAGATAATCAAAATCGTCGACACATCCAGGAAAATCGAAAGAATGGTCGAAGCTAGCGCGTCGATGATACTGTTGGCATCTGTAAAACGAGACACGATTTCTCCTGTCCTGCGTGTCGCAAAAAAGGACATTGGCAGGTGAAAAACATGCTTGATGTAGGACAAAATCACATCAATGGACAGGCGTTGTCCCAGGACAAGTAAGAGGTATTCCTGCGCATAAGATAAAATCTGCTGGAGGATATAGACGATGACCAGCCCTATTGAGATGATACCCAAGGTCGAACGCATCTGATCTGGCACATAGGTATCAATGATAGACTGCAGATAATAAGAACCCACAATGTTAATCAGGGTTACCAAGAGTGTTGCCAAAACGATATTGGCAATCAAGCCACGCTGCTTCACTAATATAGGGATAAAAGAGAGCAGACCATTCTTTTGATCCTTATGAGGCTTGTAGTCTGGAGATGGCGCCATAAAGAGACTGACCCCTGTCCATTCTTGCGCAAATCGCTCACGGGAAATCTTGGTCAACTTGACACCAGGATCTGGATCAGCGATATGGATCGTTTTCTTATCCTGACCTGTCACCACATAGTAGTGGTGCAATTTCCCTTCCTTGAGCACATGAGCCACAAAGGGAAAGGTCAAATCTGGCAAGTCAAAGAGCGTCATATCCGCCTTGATAGCACGCGTCTCAAAGCCAAGCTCCTCTGCTACCTTTACAATACCCAAAGCAGTCGTCCCATCCATGGTCGTCTTGGCCAACTCTCGTAGATGAGCCAAGGAGTAATAACTACCGTAGTAGCCAAATACCATAGCCAAGGAAGCCACGCCACAATCCATCTGATCCACCTGAGGACGGTAGTGCCTTTTCTTAAATTTCATATCCTTCTCCTTTTTTCTAACAATCTCTTAAAAACTTTGTAAGATTATTTTAACCAAACAAGGAAGAAATGAGGGAATTATTTCTGAAAAAACAATATCCACGCCTAAACAGCACTTTTTGTCAAAGAAAATAGGCAGAACAAACGTCCTACCTAGATCATTCAATTACACAGATTTCTTACCTTTCCCACTTCTTTTGTGAATGGTGTATAAAACGATAAACGCAAACACCGGGGGCACCATATAACTATTTTCACTCATTGTTACTTGAAATCCAAGAGTTGCTAGTATCGTAAAGATAAAAATATTCATCAAAAATAGGAAAATGAATACAAGAATAGATTTTAAAATCTTAGTCATTTTCGTCCTCATTGCCTTCTTTAGCCGTTATTTTCCGGATAGTATGGTATTTTACCGCTATGTAAATGATTAAAAGAAGTAGGGGATAAGAGAACAAGTCTGAAACTTCCATAAAATTTACACCATACTTTCCTGGCAATAGTTTATAGTCCATTAAAACTTGAATGCTAGAAAGCACAATACGTACTAGTAGAAGTCCTCCTAATAACATCACTTCTTTTTTAACATACAGACACCTTCCTCACTAAATGTAGATTACGGTTCATTGGTCTAACACTTCAAGATTGCTTTTATGCTGGAGCTACAGAAATCAGACCCATGTTATCATCGTTTGTTATCTTTTTCTTCACTTCTATAAAGTAAGATAAAGGTCATCAAGAATAATGAAATCGTAGGCATATCAAAATATTCAAACCATGTAGGTAGATGTATCTTGTTTACATCAACTACGATTCTAATAATTAGATAAGCCATCGAGCTAAATAATACAGTGGTCTCTGCCCAAGCTTTTCGTAGTAATTGAACAACTTTCATCCCAAACTCCAATCTGACGGTCCATCAATTTCCAATCGTACTTTCTTTTGTTTTGTACTTGTATCCTACATAAAACAGACCAAGCAGAATTGGATAGGTTTCTGGATAAAACAAGGTATTGATCGGTTTTTTCAAAATCAAATACGTTGCGATGTAGATAATGAGTGATACGATAAAATACCCCTCAGCAAAACCTAATAAGAATTTTTTCATGATAGACTCCTATTTACCTGAAAAGAAAGGCGGGAAAACTCCGCCATTTACATGCACAAAATCCTTTTCATTCAGATTGATCTTTTATAGTTTTGATTATTTTTTGACAAATCTTTACAAAAAATACCAAAATAGCCCGAAGCAAGCAAACCAACTAAAGTCCACTGCCAATTAAAGGATACTAATGAACCTGTACGAATCACTTGAAGTACAAGATGCAGGCCGATTGCCAACAAAGGAAATACAGTGGCTAATTTAGGTAAGAGTGTGTTGAGATTAATGTTGTGATTGTTCATTATCTAACGCCCTCTAAGAGTCAAACCCTCTTCTGTCATGACATTAATTTTCTCTTTCCGTTTTTCCATTGTTTTATTCTCTCCTTTTTAAATAATACTGGCTAATCCAATAGCTACTTCAACCAAAAGCCCTACTATTCCTGAAGCTGATATAATAATTGCTGTAAATTCTTCTGAAATATCCATGTTCTCTCCTTATCTTATTCGTTGATAATCACTAAAAATGATCAATCCAGTATCAAGTTCTCATTCACAATTACTAAAAAATCTTTAGAGATTATACATTTCTAAAGATCTTTAAAATAATTTGTCTCCATACCTTATTTTTTTGATGTGCATAAATAACCCATCATCACAATAAGCATTGAAACCAAGAATTCCGATATCAAATAGTTCTCAATCTAAAGGTAATCATATCTTAATAGCCTAGAATACAAAGTGCCCTGCCAATTTTTTAGATTTTTCATGCAAACACACTTTTTATTCCTTCATAACAGACATTAATTCTTAATTCTATTATTTTTTATCTCATACTGATACCCTACATAAAACAATCCTAACAGAAAAGGATATGTTTCTGGATAAAACAAGGTATTGATCGGATTTTTCAAAATCAAATACGTTGCGATATAGATAATGAGTGATACGATAAAATATCCCTCAGCAAATCCTAATAAGAATTTTTTCATGGTAGACTCCTATTTACCTGACAAGAGTGCTCGAGTTGTTAAAATAGCTCCACCTGTATATACAAAACCTTTTACAAAACCGACTGCCACAGGGATAAGAAGAGGAAAGGCTCCCCCTTGAATTTCCTGCAAGTCCGTATCAGTCATTGTTTCAAATTTTAAAATAGATTTTTCCATATCATCTCCTCCTTCTATTACCATCTACTCGTCATATAATTATAACCTGCAATTCCTGCTGCAGTAATTCCACCAGCAATTTTAGCTACTGTCACAGGATTAGCAATCATCCAAGCTACAATCGGCCATGCTCCCCCATCCACATCCATCAACTCTTCTTCTGTAAGAGTTACAAAGTTCTGTTCCATTTTGTCAAAGTTTGTCATCTTTTTTCTCCTTTATTTCTATTTTTTAGTTTACGACTTCTAGATTTTAAACCATTTTAAAAACCAGATTGGATAAATTACTGAAATCATTTTTTCTCTCCTTCCTTTTCTTCTCACTTATCTATTCGAGAAGTGATTTAAAATGAACAGGTAAATTTCATTTATTTTAAATACCATTTGATAAACCATGGCAATAAGATTGGTAAATACATCACGTAGTCTCCTTCCTTTTTCCTTACCTATCTATTCGAAAAACAATTCGAAAATGAACAATTAATTCATTTTTATTTTAAAAACCACTTGATGTACCATGGATACAAGATTGGCATGTACATGAACGTTCCTCCTTTTTTCTTTCTCATCTCTTTATTCGCAATTTCTATAAAAATTTTAACGTTTTTCTTTTTTCTGCAAACAAAAAAACAACATGACTTGCATGTTGCTTTTTGCTATATCTTACCTTTAATAGTTCTGACCACATCTGCTACACTTTGCAATTGATCAATTTCCTCATCGCTGATCTCGATACCAAATTCATCTTCTAGCGTCAAGACAAACTCCATCAAGTCCACTGAGTCTGCATCAAGGTCGTCTTTCAAACTCAAGGTTTCTGTCACGACAAAGTCCTCTCCCTGTCGTTCTTGGATAATGGTCACAATACGGTCAAAAATTTCTTTTTCTGTCATTTTTTATTCTCCTGAAAATTCACGTGCAGTTTGAGAAACTACGTCTGTTTCTAGCATAGTACGAATCTGGCGAATCGTACTGTACACAGCTTTAGCATCACTTGAGCCATGAGTCTTAACAACAGGTGCCTTGACACCAAACAAAACAGCGCCTCCAACATCTGAATAGTTGAGTTGCTTTTTCAAACCTTTAAGGCTATCCTTGAGAAGGAGAGCACCAAGTTTTGCTCGAAGCCCACCACCTGTAATAGTCGTCTTGAGCAAGCCCATGATTCCCATAGCTGTACCTTCGATGGATTTGAGCACTGCGTTTCCCGTGAAACCATCTGTTACGACAACATCCGCAACGCCATTCATCAAATCACGCGCTTCCACGTTTCCGACAAAGTTCAAACTTTGATCAGCTATTAGCAAGTCGTATGTTTCCTTACGAAGCGGATCTCCCTTGCTACTTTCAGTTCCATTGTTCAGCAAACCAACACGTGGTTTTGCAATCCCACGAACATTTTTAGAATAAAAGGAGCCGAGAACAGCGTATTGGTGGAGGTGCTGGGCTGTGTTTTCTGCATTGGCACCGAGATCAAGCATATCAAACCCTTTTCCATCAATGGTCGGCAAGGTAGACATGAGTCCAGGACGGTCGATATTTTTGATACGACCCACGATGAAGAATCCTGCTGCCAACAAGGCACCTGTGTTGCCTGCAGAGAGGACAGCGTCTGCTTCTCCCTCTTTAACAGCCTTAGCTGCCAATACCATGCTGGCATTTTTCTTCTTACGGATTGCTTTTGTCGGCTCATCATCTGAGTCAATTTTCTCATCCGTATGGATGATGCTGACGCGGTCTGTCGCTGTTAGATATTGCTTGATTTTAGCTTCATCTCCGTAGAGTTGAATCTCAATATCTGAAAAGTCAGCTAGGGCTTGATTGACACCCTCAACGATGGCTTGAGGTGCGTAATCGCCCCCCATAGCATCTACTGCGATTTTTTTCATTTGTCTTCCTCTTTTAGTAATTGTCCCCAGTCGGCTAGGGAGTCAATAAATTTTTTTGATTTCAGGTGAATCCCGACGTACTCTTCGTAGATCTGATCCATAAACTTGCGCAAGTCTTGTTTGATTTCAGGCTTGAGTGAAATGGTCTCCAAGGTCTCAAAATCAATAGCCTGAAATTGATTGAGCAGATAAGGGATGTTGGGATTCAGATGGCAACGTTTCTCGTCCTCATGGTAATGGTCTGGACAGAGGCAGGCTCCATATTTGAAAGAAAAGTCAAAGGCCTGACCTACCCGATGGCAAAAGACACACTCATTAAAATTGAGCCCAATTCCAAATCGGGTCAAGATTTGAATTTCAAAAATATTGGTCAAAACCTGATAATCCAAACCCTCTTCCATCAACTCCAGAGTCTTCTTCAAGAAAGCAAACAAGGGAGCGTCCTGCTGATTATCCTGCAAACTAGCATCTGCCAGAGCAGCCACATAGGTCGCATAAGCCATAACAAAGAGATCACTATTAATCTTGGGAAAGGCCATGACCTCATGATAGTCCTCGATGTAGCTAAGCCCATCATCATTGATTCGCAAGAGAAATCGTGCCAACACCAAGGGCTGAATAACAGGCGCCAGTTTGGACTGACCAGCGTGTTTGACGAAAAACATGCGCTTGCCTGCCTGCTCGGTAAAGATCTTGACTAGCTTGTCATCCTCTCGAAAGTTGCGATTGTAGAGCACCAAGCCTTGACTCGTGATAGACTGAATCATGCTTCTCTCATGTACTCCTCAAGTCGTTTCATGGCTTCTTTGATAGTCTCCATGCTAGCTGCATAAGATAGGCGCACATAGCCTTCTCCGTAGCGTCCAAAGGCGGCACCAGGGATAAAGGCAACAGCCTTCTTCTGAGCAAAATCCTTCAAAAAAGCAAAGGAGTCTTGATTGTAGCCCGCTGGAATCTTAGCAAAGATATAAAAGGCACCGTCTGGTTTGATAATCTCAAAACCAAGAGCAGTCATCTTCTCGATGATATAATCTCGACGCTGGATGTATTCCTTCTTCATAGGCTCCGCATCGTTTTTACCCGCCGTCAAAGCTTCTACCGCAGCATGTTGCGCCATAGTATTTGCGGCAGTTACCAAGTACTGGTGACTCTTGATTAACTGAGCCGTAAAGGCTGCAGGAGCAAAGATAAGGCCTAAACGCCAACCTGTCATAGCATGAGACTTAGATAAACCATTGATAATAATAGCCTGGTCTCTCAGCATAGTTCCTAGAGACACATGAGCTTCCCCTGTATAGGTCAATTCTGAGTAAACCTCATCACAGACAACAAAAATCTCATACTTGCGTAAAACGTCTGCCAAGGCTTCCAACTGCTCCCGACTATAGGTAATTCCTGTCGGATTGGCTGGATAGTTGAGAATAACTGCTTTGAGCTTGTCTCCTTGCTCCAAAATGGCCTTTTCCAACATTTCAGGAGTCAAGACAAAACCATTTTCAGTTGTATCAATCTCGACAATCTCTGCCCCAACTAGATTGACAATCGGCTCATATCCTGGATAGGCAGGGGCTGGCAAGAGTACCTTGTCTCCCTCTTCTAAGATAGCTGTCAAAGTAGCGGATAAAGCCTCTGTCGCTCCGATAGTAACCAAGATTTCATTTTCAGGATTGTAGTCCAACTGGTATTTTTCTTTTACAAAATCACTAGCTGCCTGGCGCAAGGTCAGTAAACCGCTCATCCCTGTATAGTAGGACTGGTTCTGGTCAATCGCTCGCTTGGCCGCCTTCTTGACATGATCTGGCGTTGTAAAGTCAGGCTCTCCCAAGGTCAAACGCAGAACTCCAGGGATCTCTGAAATGGCCTGATCAAACTGACGAATCAAGGAAACTTGAATCTTGTCTAACTGTTTATTAAAGCGCTTAGTTAAGTCCATAGATACCTCCTACTTTCAAAACGTATTTCTATTATACTACAAAAGCTCCCTGACCGCAAAATCCATCTGAAATCAAGAATTTTCACTTTCTATTTTACTTTTTTTCTCGACAGGACTATAATAATAAGTGCTTATTTTCGGAGGTTTATATGTCATTTTTATCAAAAAATGGGGCAGGAATCTTGGCCTGCCTTGTCATTTCTATCGTGTCTTGGTACCTAGGAGGTTTCTTTCCTGTCGTCGGAGCACCTGTCTTTGCAATTTTTGCTGGAATGCTCCTCCATCCTTCTCTCTCACCCTACAAACAACTAGACGCAGGTTTGACCTTTAGTTCAAAAAAATTACTCCAATATGCCGTTATCTTGCTCGGTTTTGGTCTCAATATCTCGCAAGTCTTCGCGGTAGGGCAATCTTCGCTCCCTGTCATCCTGTCCACCATTTCAATAGCTTTGATTGTTGCCTACCTCTTCCAGCGCTTTTTTGCTTTGGATACAAAACTGGCTACCTTGATTGGAGTAGGTTCTTCTATCTGTGGTGGTTCTGCCATTGCTGCGACAGCACCCGTTATCCATGCCAAGGAAAAAGAAGTCGCCCAAGCTATTTCCGTTATCTTTTTCTTCAATGTCTTGGCAGCTCTTATCTTTCCAACTCTAGGTTCTTGGCTCCATCTTTCCAACGAAGGTTTTGCTCTCTTTGCGGGTACTGCAGTCAACGATACGTCCTCTGTAACAGCCGCAGCTAGCGCTTGGGATAGTCTTTACCAAAGCAATACTCTCGAGTCTGCCACTATTGTCAAACTGACCCGTACTCTAGCTATTATCCCTATTACTCTCTTCCTCTCCTATTGGCAAAGCCGTCAACAAGGAAACAAGCAAAGCCTACAACTGAAAAAAGTCTTCCCACTGTTTATCCTTTACTTTATCCTGGCTTCTCTCTTAACGACTCTTCTCACCTCTCTCGGTGTGTCTAGTAGCTTCTTCACCCCTCTCAAACAACTCTCCAAATTTCTCATTATCATGGCTATGAGTGCCATCGGTCTCAAAACCAATCTAATTGCCATGGTTAGATCCAGTGGTAAATCTATTGTCCTCGGAGCTCTTTGCTGGATTGCCATCATCCTCACCAGTCTTGGTATGCAAGCATTGATTGGTACTTTATAAAATAAAAAGGTAGCCCATGGCTACCTTTTTATTGCTCAAGAATTAAGCGAGTATGTTCTCTCTTGATACAGCGATTCATCACGATGTCATCGCATCCTCCAGCACGCAAGATTTCTTCCGCTTCTAGATTTTCAAGTCCTAATTGCGCCCAAAAAATCTTGGCATCAGCCTTGAGAAAATCACGCGCCACATCTGGCAAAAACTCGCTCCGTCGGTATACATTGACAATATCCACAGGAAAAGGAATCTCAGCTAGACTCGTATAAGCCTTTTCTCCCAGGATTTCCCCACCTGCAGCCTTGGGATTAACTGGAATGATTTTATAGCCCCGAGCCTGCATTTCCTTGGTCACTCGATTGCTAGTTGTTTCCTCACGATCGGACAAGCCCACTACCGCTAACGTTTTACTGGTTGCAAGATACTGACGGATCACACCATCACTTGGATTGATAAATTCTTGGCTCATAGAAATCCTCCTTTTCCATCAGTATAGCATATTTTGAAAAGGCTTGCAGATTTTGACTACAAAAAATCTCCTAGCAAGAGAAAAGTCTGCTAGGAGAACGATCTATTTCAAGTGAAAGTTTAGATTTTTTTCTCGATACTAAATAATGGAGAAAGAGGACGTTTTTCGTGGATACGTACAATGGCATCTCCTAAGAGATGAGCAATCGAAATTTGTTCAATCTTATCAATCAAACGCTCTTCTGGTAGGTAGATAGTATCCAAAACAACCAATTTTTTAATGGCTGATTTTTGGATATTATCCATAGCAGGACCAGAAAGTACTGGGTGCGTACAGCTTGCGTAAACTTCAACAGCACCTGCTTCAGCAAGAGCATCCGCTGCATGACAAATGGTTCCAGCTGTATCGATCATATCGTCAATCAAGATACAAGTCTTACCTTCTACCTTACCAATGATGTTCATCACTTCACTGGTATTCATCTTGTCTACACTACGGCGTTTGTCAATAATCGCAATCGGAGTTTTCAAAAACTCTGCCAATTTACGAGCACGAGTCACTCCACCATGGTCTGGGCTGACAACCACGTAGTCAGAGCCGACCATGCCACGACGTTCAAAATAGTCCGCAATCAATGGAGCACCCATCAAGTGATCTACAGGAATATCAAAGAATCCCTGAATCTGTGCAGCGTGCAAATCAATCGTCAACAAACGATCTACCCCAGCAACTTCTAGCATGTTTGCAACGAGTTTTGCTGTGATTGGCTCACGCGCGCGCGCTTTTCTATCCTGACGTGCATAGCCATAGTAGGGCATAACAACATTGACAGATTCTGCACTAGCACGCTTCAATGCATCCACCATAATTAAAATTTCAAGTAAATTATCATTTACAGGTGAACTCGTTGATTGTAGGATAAAGACGTGTTTTCCACGGATTGATTCTTCAATGTTGACCTGAATCTCCCCATCTGAAAATTGGCGAACAGTCGATTTCCCCAACTCTATCCCAATTTCTTGCGCCACACGCTCTGCCAATTCTCTATTAGAAGAAAGGGCAAACAGCTTTAAATCAGAAAAAGACATGATTTCCTCCGGTATTTATGTATCACTTGTTTTTACACAACATTTTCCATCTACCATTGTAGCGCTTTTTCCTTTATTTTTCAATCAAAAATAAAACAAGAGTAAACATTTATACCCTTGTTTTTTGCTATTTTATATTAGCTATATTAAAACTAAAAATTCTACATTTTAACAATCGATTTTATGCTAGGATGAGATTTTTTCGAGACAAAGTTAGTATACTTCTCTCATACTTCCTGTATCCACATCATAGACAGCACCTGAAATAACCACATCATCAGGAATCAGTGGAGATTCTCGAAGCAATTGCATATCCTCTCTCACACTCTCTTCAACATCCTGGAATGGTAAAAAATCTTGATCAGACACATCAACTCCGAGCTCGTGTTTCAAATGTTCATGAAAACTTTCATTTTGAAAGGTTTGAGCTCCACAGTCTGTATGGTGAAGCACCACGATTTCTCTTGTCCCCATTTGTTGCTGGGAAATCACCAGTGAACGAATCATGTCCTCAGTTACTCGACCACCCGCATTCCGCAAGATATGAGCATCCCCAAGGGCCAAACCTAGAGCTTGCGCAACGTGTAGACGTGAGTCCATACAGGTCACGATAGCTACTCTGGTTTTGGGTTTAAGTGGCAGATTTAACTGCCCATGTAGGGCAACATAAGCCTGATTGGCTTGCATAAACTGTTCAAAATACGACACGATTCCCTCCTCAAAAATTTGATAATCAAATATTTCTCCTATCTTATCATTTTTAAGAGGATTTGTCACGGATTATGCAAAGACCTTTTTCAAAACTTCCTGAATCGTTGTCACACCAATGACTTCAATTTCCTTGGGTGGAGTGATTCCTGTCAAGGAATTCTTGGGTACATAAATCTTGGTAAAGCCCAGTTTTGCCGCTTCATTTATGCGTTGTTCGATGCGATTCACGCGCCGAATTTCTCCGGTCAAGCCCAGTTCACCCACAAAACATTCCTGAGGATTGGTAGGCTTGTCCTTGTAACTAGAGGCAATAGCCACTGCGACGGCTAAGTCAATGGCAGGCTCATCCAATTTGACACCGCCAGCAGATTTGAGATAGGCATCCTGATTTTGCAAGAGAAGCCCTGCTCGTTTTTCCAAAACAGCCATAATCAGACTCGCACGATTGAAATCAAGTCCAGTCGTCGTACGTTTAGCATTTCCAAACATGGTTGGTGTTACCAAAGCCTGAACCTCCGCCAAAATCGGACGGGTCCCTTCCATAGTCACCACAATTGATGAGCCAGTCGCTCCATCCAAACGCTCTTCTAGGAAAACTTGACTCGGATTGAGCACCTCAACCAATCCACCCGACTGCATCTCAAAAATCCCAATTTCATTAGTGGAACCAAAACGGTTTTTGACCGCTCTCAAGATACGAAAGGTATGGTGACGCTCCCCTTCAAAGTAAAGCACTGTATCTACCATATGCTCCAACATACGCGGACCAGCCAAGGTCCCTTCCTTAGTCACATGCCCTACGATAAAGATGGCAATGTTATTAGTCTTCGCCAACTGCATGAGTTCAGCCGTTACCTCACGCACCTGAGACACAGACCCCTGCACCCCTGAAATCTCAGGAGACATAATCGTCTGGATAGAGTCGATGATGAGAAAATCTGGTTGGATGCGCTCCACCTCAGATCGAACACTCTGCATATTGGTCTCTGCATAGAGATAAAATTCGCTATCAATATCCCCCAAGCGCTCTGCACGGAGTTTAATCTGCTGGGCAGACTCCTCCCCACTGACATAGAGAACAGTCCCTACTTGGGACAGCTGAGTTGAAACTTGTAGGAGAAGGGTTGATTTCCCAATCCCAGGATCCCCACCGATGAGGACGAGACTTCCTGGTACCACTCCGCCTCCAAGCACACGGTTGAATTCCTCCATATCCGTCTTGGTTCGATTGACATTGATGGAAGTCACCTCAGCCAGTTTCATGGGCTTGGTTTTCTCACCTGTCAAGGACACACGCGCATTCTTGACCTCTGCAACCTCGATTTCTTCTACAAAAGAAGACCAAGCCCCACAGTTGGGACAACGCCCTAGATATTTTGGGGAATTGTACCCACAATTTTGACATACAAATGTCGCTTTTTTCTTTGCGATAATAAACCTCTTTCTAAATCTCTATCTCACACTCAATCACTTGGCAAAAATCAATCTTCTCATTTGGCACAAATTGACGTATGAGCATGTTGTGAGTTACCACTATCACGGTCTGGTAATCTCGATACTTGGCCATAGATTCTAGAAATCGAGACTTCATCTCCGTAGCTGTCTCATATTGAATAGGGCTATTAGGAAGTAACTCCCCCTTGTTTTCTAAAAACAGACATCTAGCTTTTTCGAAGTTTTCTATGCCTGCTTCATAAACCTGCCATTCGTGTAACAAAGGCTCCACCCTCAAAGGAAGGCCAGTAGCACAAGATACATAAAAAGCCGTTTCTAAAGCTCGCGTTACTGCTGAAGTCACTAGTAGATTAGCCGATTGTAGCAAAGGATTTTGCCAAAGTTCCTGAGCTTGTTGCCGTCCTTTCTCAGATAAAGGTGCTAAATCCATCCCAAAACCTGTATAAGAACGTTCCTCTAACTCACGATAATCTGGCTCCCCATGACGTACAAAGATAATCTTCATCTTAGTGTCCAGTTGACCCAAACCCACCTGTTCGAACACCATCCGCTTCATCTCTATCTGCAATCAAAAATGGTGCAAAGACAGCCTGGACCACACGTTCCCCAACTTCAAGAATAACCTCTTGGTCTGTAATATTCTTCATCTGCGCAAAAATATGTCCCTCATTCCCAGGATTTCCATAATAATCCCCATCAATGACTCCCACAGAGTTGATCAAGACCAAGCCCTTCTTGCGAGGGTTTGATGAACGGTCATAGAGATAGAGCACTTCTGTCGGCTGCATATAGGCCTTAACCCCTGTCGGAACCAAAACAATCTCTCCTGGCGCAATAACCGTACGCACAGCAACCTTTAAATCATAACCAGCCGCGTGAGCTGTCTCTCGTTTCGGCAATAAATTCTCGTCTGTAAAACTCGAAACCAATTCAAAACCACGAATTTTCATATTTTTCTCTTTTCTATAATCATTTATTCTAGGCTATTTTATCTTATTTATTCGAAAAAAGCACGAAAAAAGAGCACACAATTCACATCGCTTAGGGCTGCTGGATTCCTCCCCTGACCCGCTTCACGCAGAACTGTTGCTCCACTATTCATTATACCACATTCCCCTCTGTTTTTAAAGAGAAATTATTTTTTCCGTCGATTTCGGAAAAAGTTCTGTATAATCGCTGCACAGTCATCTTCCAAAATTCCCGTTTCTACCTCTACACGATGATTGAGACGCTCATCTGTCAAAATATCGTACAAGCTCCCAGCTGCACCAAATTTCTGGTTTTTAGCCCCGTAAACTACGTTTGGAATACGGGCAAGCCCAATGGCCCCGCTACACATGACACAAGGCTCAATGGTCACAAAAAGCGTGCACTCCAGCAGGCGCCAACTCTCTTCACTCACATTCGCATTCTCTATAGCCATGATTTCTGCATGCATGACCGCCCGTTGCAACTCCTCGCGCGCATTATGCCCCCTACCAATGATTTCTCCATCCTTGACAATCACACAACCAATTGGAATTTCATCGTGTTCTAAGGCAATCTTAGCCTCTCTCAAAGCCTCTCTCATAAAGGCTTCTTTTTCTTCAACTGTATAATTCATCGTTCTTCTCTTTTCCTACTTGTCGATTTTATTATTATATCATGATTCTCAACACAAAAAAAGCCACCGAATGCGGTGACTTAATAGGGAGATTATTATGAAAAAGAAAAGTTTAGGATATTTGTTACAACAAGTTAGGAGGTCTTCTTGTAACTGTCTATAGTATACCCAACCTGTCTTAAACTAATCTTAAAAATCTCCTATGACCAAACACTTTCTAAAATATTAGTTTGTTCACGACCAGGTCCTACTGAGAAAGTTGAGATACGAACACCAACCAACTCGCTTACACGACGAACATAGTTACGTGCATTCTCAGGAAGGTCTTCCAAATTACGGACTCCAGTGATGTCTTCTGACCAACCTGGCAATTCCTCGTAGATTGGCTTGCAGCGTTTCAACTGCTCAAGACTAGCAGGATAGTAATCAATACGTTGACCATCGAGATCATAAGCTACACAGATTTTTACCGTATCCAAACCGCTCAAAACATCGATAGAATTCAATGAAAGATTGGTAATCCCAGATACACGGCGACTATGGCGCATCACAACTGAATCAAACCAACCCACACGACGTGGACGACCAGTTGTTGTACCATATTCATGACCTACTTCGCGAATGCGATCTCCCACTTCATCAAATAATTCAGTTGGGAAAGGTCCATCTCCTACACGACTTGTGTAGGCTTTACATACACCTACAACCTTGTCAATCTTACTTGGGCCAACACCAGAGCCAATTGTCACACCACCAGCGACAGGGTTTGAAGAAGTAACAAATGGATAAGTCCCTTGGTCAATGTCCAACATGACACCTTGCGCACCTTCAAACAGCACACGTTTGCCATTATCAAGTGCATTGTTCAAGATAACGGATGTATCTGTCACGTATTGCTTGATTTGTTGACCATATTCATAATACTCTTCAAAAATATCATCAACTGAAATAGGGGTGCTATCATATAATTTTTCAAACAAACGATTCTTTTCCGCAAGATTACGTTCCAAACGTTCACGGAAAATATCCTTATCCAAAAGATCCGCAATACGAATTCCAACACGAGCAGCCTTGTCCATATAAGCTGGACCAATACCCTTAATTGTAGTACCAATCTTATTTTCACCCTTAGCCTCTTCTTGCAAGCGATCCAACTCAATGTGATAAGGCAAAATAACATGCGCTCGATCAGAAATACGCAAGTTATCAGTTGTCACACCTTCCTCATGAAGATAACTCAACTCTTTCACAAGGGATTTTGGGTTCACGACCATCCCATTACCAATAACAGAGATTTTTTCAGGAAAGAAAATTCCAGATGGAATCAAGTGCAACTTAAATTTCTTACCATCAATCACAATCGTGTGACCAGCATTATCACCACCTTGATAACGAGCAATTACCTCTGCATTAGCAGAAAGAAAATCTGTAATTTTCCCTTTACCTTCATCACCCCATTGGGTACCTACAACAACAACTGAAGTCATAATAAAATTCGTCTGAGCTACTAGGAGCTCGTCCTTTCTCATATACATGGCAGGAATCTCACCCGCAATTATATCTTACAATTTATTATAAGAAAAAAACACTATTTTATCAAGAAGAAACACTGGAAAAGATTTGGAATTTCTGCAAATTATAAAATTTGAAACCTTATAATTTAAATAAAATCCTTAAAATTACAAATTCAATGCTCATTATTGTTCGTGATAAATGATATATATGAACCTCACTAGTTTAGAGTAGCACCCTCTAGCAAGAATTTATCTAGATACAGACGATAGGCCGTCTGGAAATGATATAGACAAAACTCTTTATCGCTTTTAATTCTAAATCTTATCAAGTAATAAAGTAAAAAACGAAGATGAAGTGATTCCCACTCAGCACAACTCTGACATAAAGAAGCATATTCTTGTTCAACTAGTTTCAAAAAGACAAATGCTCGTTCATAAAATTTTTGAAGCATATAAAAAATCCCTTTCTTATTATTAACACTAGTCTAACAGAAAAACGAACTAAAAAAGCTTCAAATCCTATAAAAGAAGAATTTAAAGCTAAACGAACTAAAAATAAAATATAAAGGTAATTATAGATGCCAAAATTAAGTTTTGAATTTTGAGAAGTTTACTTCATTTATAAAATCATAACTACCCGTCTAACGGGTGGTTTGCACCAGGGCTATAAGCCCAAATTACCAGCCAGCGCCTAAAGACGCTGGATAATTTCTTTAATCTTGAATATATTTCTTAATTGTGGCTTCATTAAGTCCCACTGTACTCACGTAGTAACCTTCTGCCCAAAAATGCCGGTTGCCAAACTTGTACTTGAGGTTGGCGTGTTTGTCAAACATCATGAGTGCACTTTTGCCTTTTAAATAACCCATGAAACTTGAAACACTTATCCTTGATGGAATATTTCTCCCAAACTACTTCGATATTAATTATAAATGATTTTTCGTCTATACTTAGGGGTGAACACAATGTGATATTTACACATCCACTTTGTGTGTGATAAACTATGTGCCTTTTGTGCCATATTTTTCTCCTTTCGCTTTACAATTGACTTGAATACCTTTATTGTATCGCGTTTGGAGTTTTTTTGGTATAACCTTCGACGCGCACCCGCATAGCAGGCGGTTTATTTGTCTCGCACCTGACGGAGCGAGACGGACTAATAGTCACATAATAAAAAAGAACACCAGTGGTGTTCTTTTTTATCTGACTCCGCCAGTAGGACTCGAACCTACGACATCATGATTAACAGTCATGCGCTACTACCAACTGAGCTATGGCGGATAAAAGCTAAGCGACTTCCATATCTCACAGGGGGCAACCCCCAACTACTTCCGGCGTTCTAGGGCTTAACTGCTGTGTTCGGCATGGGTACAGGTGTATCTCCTAGGCTATCGTCACTTAATTCTGAGTAATACCTACTCAAAATTGAATATCTATCAAATAATTAGAAAAACCATACGCTAAGTTTTCTCAGTTACTTTGGATAAGTCCTCGAGCTATTAGTATTAGTCCGCTACATGTGTCACCACACTTCCACTTCTAACCTATCTACCTGATCATCTCTCAGGGCTCTTACTGATATAAAATCATGGGAAATCTCATCTTGAGGTGGGTTTCACACTTAGATGCTTTCAGCGTTTATCCCTTCCCTACATAGCTACCCAGCGATGCCTTTGGCAAGACAACTGGTACACCAGCGGTAAGTCCACTCTGGTCCTCTCGTACTAGGAGCAGATCCTCTCAAATTTCCTACGCCCGCGACGGATAGGGACCGAACTGTCTCACGACGTTCTGAACCCAGCTCGCGTGCCGCTTTAATGGGCGAACAGCCCAACCCTTGGGACCGACTACAGCCCCAGGATGCGACGAGCCGACATCGAGGTGCCAAACCTCCCCGTCGATGTGAACTCTTGGGGGAGATAAGCCTGTTATCCCCAGGGTAGCTTTTATCCGTTGAGCGATGGCCCTTCCATGCGGAACCACCGGATCACTAAGCCCGACTTTCGTCCCTGCTCGAGTTGTAGCTCTCGCAGTCAAGCTCCCTTATACCTTTACACTCTGCGAATGATTTCCAACCATTCTGAGGGAACCTTTGGGCGCCTCCGTTACCTTTTAGGAGGCGACCGCCCCAGTCAAACTGCCCGTCAGACACTGTCTCCGATAGGGATAACCTATCCGGGTTAGAGTGGCCATAACACAAGGGTAGTATCCCAACAACGTCTCCTTCGAAACTGGCGTCCCGATCTCATAGACTCCTACCTATCCTGTACATGTGGTACAGACACTCAATATCAAACTGCAGTAAAGCTCCATGGGGTCTTTCCGTCCTGTCGCGGGTAACCTGCATCTTCACAGGTACTAAAATTTCACCGAGTCTCTCGTTGAGACAGTGCCCAAATCATTACGCCTTTCGTGCGGGTCGGAACTTACCCGACAAGGAATTTCGCTACCTTAGGACCGTTATAGTTACGGCCGCCGTTTACTGGGGCTTCAATTCATACCTTCGAGTTACCTCTAAGCACTCCTCTTAACCTTCCAGCACCGGGCAGGCGTCACCCCCTATACATCATCTTACGATTTAGCAGAGAGCTGTGTTTTTGATAAACAGTTGCTTGGGCCTATTCACTGCGGCTGACTTAAAGTCAGCACCCCTTCTCCCGAAGTTACGGGGTCATTTTGCCGAGTTCCTTAACGAGAGTTCTCTCGCTCACCTGAGGCTACTCGCCTCGACTACCTGTGTCGGTTTGCGGTACGGGTAGAGTATGTTTAACGCTAGAAGCTTTTCTTGGCAGTGTGACGTCACTAACTTCGCTACTAAACTTCGCTCCCCATCACAGCTCAATGTTATAGAACTAAGCATTTGACTCAATTCACACCTCACTGCTTAGACAGACACTTCCATTCGTCTGCTTTAGTTAGCCTACTGCGTCCCTCCATCACTACATACTCTAGTACAGGAATATCAACCTGTTGTCCATCGGATACACCTTTCGGTCTCTCCTTAGGTCCCGACTAACCCAGGGCGGACGAGCCTTCCCCTGGAAACCTTAGTCTTACGGTGGACAGGATTCTCACCTGTCTTTCGCTACTCATACCGGCATTCTCACTTCTATGCGTTCCAGCACTCCTCACGGTATACCTTCATCACACATAGAACGCTCTCCTACCATACCTATAAAGGTATCCACAGCTTCGGTAAATTGTTTTAGCCCCGGTACATTTTCGGCGCAGGGTCACTCGACTAGTGAGCTATTACGCACTCTTTGAATGAATAGCTGCTTCTAAGCTAACATCCTAGTTGTCTGTGCAACCCCACATCCTTTTCCACTTAACAATTATTTTGGGACCTTAGCTGGTGGTCTGGGCTGTTTCCCTTTCGACTACGGATCTTAGCACTCGCAGTCTGACTGCCGACCATAATTCATTGGCATTCGGAGTTTATCTGAGATTGGTAATCCGGGATGGACCCCTCACCCAAACAGTGCTCTACCTCCAAGAATCTTTATGTCGACGCTAGCCCTAAAGCTATTTCGGAGAGAACCAGCTATCTCCAAGTTCGTTTGGAATTTCTCCGCTACCCACAAGTCATCCAAGCACTTTTCAACGTGCCCTGGTTCGGTCCTCCAGTGCGTCTTACCGCACCTTCAACCTGCTCATGGGTAGGTCACATGGTTTCGGGTCTACGACATGATACTAATGCGCCCTATTCAGACTCGGTTTCCCTGTGGCTCCGTCTCTTCAACTTAACCTCGCATCATATCGTAACTCGCCGGTTCATTCTACAAAAGGCACGCTCTCACCCATTAACGGGCTCGAACTTGTTGTAGGCACACGGTTTCAGGTTCTATTTCACTCCCCTCCCGGGGTGCTTTTCACCTTTCCCTCACGGTACTGGTTCACTATCGGTCACTAGGGAGTATTTAGGGTTGGGAGATGGTCCTCCCAGATTCCGACGGGATTTCTCGTGTCCCGCCGTACTCAGGATACTGCTAGGTACAAAGACTATTTTAAATACGAGGCTGTTACTCTCTTTGGCTGATCTTCCCAAATCATTCTTCTATAATCTTTGAGTCCACATTGCAGTCCTACAACCCCGAAGAGTAAACTCTTCGGTTTGCCCTCCTGCCGTTTCGCTCGCCGCTACTAAGGCAATCGCTTTTGCTTTCTCTTCCTGCAGCTACTTAGATGTTTCAGTTCACTGCGTCTTCCTCCTCACACCCTTAACAGATGCGGGTAACAGGTAGTACCTGTTGGGTTCCCCCATTCGGAAATCCCTGGATCATCGCTTACTTACAGCTACCCAAGGCATATCGTCGTTTGTCACGTCCTTCTTCGGCTCCTAGTGCCAAGGCATCCACCGTGCGCCCTTATTAACTTAACCTTATTTTCTGACCTTTCAGTCAGTAACTCTTTTAATACTACAGCGTTTCGGTTTATTTTCTTGTTACTATTTGATATAGATATTCAATTTTCAATGTGCATTACTTGGTGATCTCTCACCAATGGAGCCTAGCGGGATCGAACCGCTGACCTCCTGCGTGCAAAGCAGGCGCTCTCCCAGCTGAGCTAAGGCCCCACAAGACCTCTCAAGACTAAACAAGACCAATGCGCAGTTCCTTATCCTTAGAAAGGAGGTGATCCAGCCGCACCTTCCGATACGGCTACCTTGTTACGACTTCACCCCAATCATCTATCCCACCTTAGGCGGCTGGCTCCTTACGGTTACCTCACCGACTTCGGGTGTTACAAACTCTCGTGGTGTGACGGGCGGTGTGTACAAGGCCCGGGAACGTATTCACCGCGGCGTGCTGATCCGCGATTACTAGCGATTCCGACTTCATGTAGGCGAGTTGCAGCCTACAATCCGAACTGAGACTGGCTTTAAGAGATTAGCTTGCCGTCACCGGCTTGCGACTCGTTGTACCAGCCATTGTAGCACGTGTGTAGCCCAGGTCATAAGGGGCATGATGATTTGACGTCATCCCCACCTTCCTCCGGTTTATTACCGGCAGTCTCGCTAGAGTGCCCAACTGAATGATGGCAACTAACAATAGGGGTTGCGCTCGTTGCGGGACTTAACCCAACATCTCACGACACGAGCTGACGACAACCATGCACCACCTGTCACCTCTGTCCCGAAGGAAAACTCTATCTCTAGAGCGGTCAGAGGGATGTCAAGACCTGGTAAGGTTCTTCGCGTTGCTTCGAATTAAACCACATGCTCCACCGCTTGTGCGGGCCCCCGTCAATTCCTTTGAGTTTCAACCTTGCGGTCGTACTCCCCAGGCGGAGTGCTTAATGCGTTAGCTGCGGCACTAAACCCCGGAAAGGGTCTAACACCTAGCACTCATCGTTTACGGCGTGGACTACCAGGGTATCTAATCCTGTTTGCTCCCCACGCTTTCGAGCCTCAGCGTCAGTTACAAGCCAGAGAGCCGCTTTCGCCACCGGTGTTCCTCCATATATCTACGCATTTCACCGCTACACATGGAATTCCACTCTCCCCTCTTGCACTCAAGTTAAACAGTTTCCAAAGCGTACTATGGTTAAGCCACAGCCTTTAACTTCAGACTTATCTAACCGCCTGCGCTCGCTTTACGCCCAATAAATCCGGACAACGCTCGGGACCTACGTATTACCGCGGCTGCTGGCACGTAGTTAGCCGTCCCTTTCTGGTAAGATACCGTCACAGTGTGAACTTTCCACTCTCACACTCGTTCTTCTCTTACAACAGAGCTTTACGATCCGAAAACCTTCTTCACTCACGCGGCGTTGCTCGGTCAGACTTCCGTCCATTGCCGAAGATTCCCTACTGCTGCCTCCCGTAGGAGTCTGGGCCGTGTCTCAGTCCCAGTGTGGCCGATCACCCTCTCAGGTCGGCTATGTATCGTCGCCTTGGTGAGCCGTTACCTCACCAACTAGCTAATACAACGCAGGTCCATCTGGTAGTGATGCAATTGCACCTTTCAAACAGTTATCATGCAATAACTGCTATTATGCGGTATTAGCTATCGTTTCCAATAGTTATCCCCCGCTACCAGGCAGGTTACCTACGCGTTACTCACCCGTTCGCAACTCATCCAGAGAAGCAAGCTCCTCCTTCAGCGTTCTACTTGCATGTATTAGGCACGCCGCCAGCGTTCGTCCTGAGCCAGGATCAAACTCTCATTAAAAGTTTGAGTTCTCACTCATTTCTGTCACTGACAGATTTATTGTTTTTTTCATTGTTCAGTACTATAACCTCAGTTATAGTGCCCTGCACATTGGTTCGTCTTGTTCAGTTTTCAAAGGTCTTTGTCACTCAATCTCTCAAGCGACAACTATATTAGTATATCACAGCTGTTGACCTATGTCAACACTTTTTTGAAACTTTTTTTACTTTTTTCGTCCCTGCGATACACACATAGTCCGTACGGGATTCGAACCCGTGTTACCGCCGTGAAAAGGCGGTGTCTTAACCCCTTGACCAACGGACCTGAGCTTTTCAACTCTTTCTATTATACCTACTTTTCCTACTTTGTCAAGGGATTTTTTGCCTATTTTCAGTTTATCTAAAATCACTCAATACCACTCTTAATTCTCCTAGAAGTGCCTTGCGTCCTTTGAAACATTCTCCTCCCATCAGGCGTTCTAGTTGTTCTTGTTTTTCTTTACTCTGACTTGCCTTGTAATTCCTTAGCAGTTCGTGAAAGAGATAATAATCATCCAGTCTCAGGCCTTTTTCTCCTAGGCGATGGCTGATTTCGCTCACCTCCTCATAAGGCTCTTTGTCGAAACGGCGCTTGTGACTTTCCTGTTTACGGATGTAGTCTAGGATGCGATTGCGGAATTTGGTTTTAAAGCACACATATAATCGGCGACGTTCACCAACTAGCAACTCTGGATGGTGACTGACCAGTTCATACAGGCACAGCATCCCCTCCTGGTCCCAGTCCTCTTTCTCCCACAGATGTAGATGGTATTCTTTGCGGCACTTATTTACAATCCCTTTACTTTCTTCGTATAGTTCTTTCAGATTCATAGACCTCTCCTTTCTGCATTTAGTTTAACAAAATGCATCAAGCCTTTGATCTACTTCTCCTCTTCTGTACTTCTCGCTACCTCAACTGCATACAAAAAGAGAGGCCTGGCCTCTCTGGGGTTATTTTTCTTCACTCATTTTTGATTTTACTTCATCATAAGATAGGGCATGTGATTCCTCTTCTACTGTCTCAGGCATTTTTCCTGTTTCGTAAAGAGATTTAATTTGAGTACTATCCAATGTTTCGTATTTCAACAATGCCTCTGCAATCAACTTGTGGGTTTCACGATTTGATTGAATAATTTCAGCTGCTTTGTTTCGTGCTTCATTTAATAATGAACGCACTTCCTCATCAATCTCATAGGCTGTTTGCTCTGAAATTGATTTTTGAGGACTTTGTGCACCAAACATAGCATGATTACCTTCGTATTGAACTGGACCAAGTTTTTCACTCATACCGTATTCAGTAACCATTGCACGCGCCATCTGTGTAGCTTGTTCAAAATCATTGGAAGCTCCTGTAGTTTGGACATTAAAGATAATCTCTTCAGCTACACGACCACCCATCAAACCTGCCAATTGCTCTTTCATATCTTCTTTAGAAAGAAGCATTTGGTCTTCTTTAGGAAGTGCAATCATGTATCCGCCTGCACGTCCACGTGGCACGATGGTCACTTTATGAACAACACGAGCATTTGACAAGACTAAACCAACAATGGTATGTCCAGCCTCATGGTAGGCAACCAATTCACGTTCTCTTTGTGATACTGTTTTATCTTTCTTAGATGGTCCAGCAATCACTCTGTCCTCTGCCTCATCAATATCTGAAGCATCAATGACTGACTTGTTGCGACGGGCTGCAACCAAGGCTGCCTCATTTAGAACATTTTCCAAGTCAGCTCCCACAAAACCTGGGGTTTGTTGGGCAACTAATTTCAAATCAACATCGTCTGCCAGAGGTTTATTTTTAGCGTGAACTTTCAAGATTGCTTCACGACCTTTAACATCAGGACGACCAACCAAGACTTTTCTATCAAAACGTCCCGGGCGTAGTAGAGCAGGATCAAGGACATCTGAACGGTTTGTTGCAGCGATGACGATAATTCCTTCATTTCCCTCAAAACCATCCATTTCAATTAAGAGTTGGTTCAAGGTTTGCTCACGTTCATCATTTCCTCCACCGAGGCCGATACCACGTTGGCGACCAACAGCATCAATTTCATCGATAAAGATGATGGCTGGTGCTGCTTTTTTTGCATCCTCAAAAAGAGAACGAACACGGCTTGCACCAACTCCGACAAACATTTCTACAAAGTCAGATCCTGAGATGCTAAAGAATGGAACTCCTGCTTCTCCAGCAACTGCCTTAGCAAGTAAGGTTTTACCTGTCCCGGGAGGCCCCTCCAAAAGAACACCCGCAGGAATACGCGCACCAAGCTTTGTAAATCGTTTTGGATCTTTTAGGAATTCAACAACTTCGACTAATTCTTGTTTTTCTTCCTCGGCACCCGCAACATCTGAGAATCGTACCTTGATATCTTCTTTGTTAGCAGCCTTAGCCTTGCTACGTCCAAAACTCATTGGATTTCTACTATTATTTCCTCCCATATTTCCCATCATAGAAAAGAGGAAGAAGAAGAGAATAGCAAATGGCACAACAGAGACAAGGATATTGATCCACATACCACTTGAACTCTCATGTTTAACCGTTACCTCAGACTGATGTTCAGAAGCAAGTTTTTGCAATTCTGAAACTGTTGAATCCGACGGAAGAATGGTACTTGAGAATCTTTCTACTTTTGTAGCAGTAGGAGTGAAAAATTGAATCCCTGTTTCTTCTTTACTAGTCTTAGGATTTTTATAAACACCAGACACCTCAATGATGCTACCATTTGGCTGATAGGTCAATTCTTTTACATTGTCTGCTGTAATTTCTTTTACCAATTCTGTATAGTTAATTTTTTCGCTTCGTCCAGCAGCATTTCCAGAGTAAAAATACTGGAACCCTGTTACAAGGAAGAAGATAATTAACAAGTAGAGAAATGGATTTCTAACTAAACCGTTATTTTGTTTTTTCATTAAAGATAGATCTTTCTAATTTGAATAAACTTCTTCTTTCAATACTCCAACATAAGGAAGGTTACGATAATTTTCTTTATAGTCCAGACCATAACCTACTACAAACTCATTTGGAATAGTAAAGCAAGTATAATCCGCTTCAATTTCAACAATGCGTCCTTCTGGTTTGTCTAACAAAGTCGCGATTTTAACAGAAGCTGCTTCTCTTGCAATAAACATATCTTTCAAATTCTTCAAAGTTTGACCTGTATCGATGATATCTTCTACAAATAGAATATGTCTTCCCTTGATATCTTGAGTTACGTCTTGCTTGATATTGATCACACCACTACTTGCTGTTCCACCATGGTAGCTAGATACCATCATGAAGTCCATCTCAATATGCGTATCAATATGTTTGACCAATTCAGCCATAAAAGGAATTGATCCTTTCAAAATTCCAATAAGAATTGGATTTTTCCCCTCATAGTCTTTGGTTAGCTGCTCACCTAGCTTTTTAGCTGCTTCTGTAATTTCATCATGTGAAACGAGGATTTTTTTTATATCGTGTTCTAACATCTTTTTACCTATCTATTTTTTCTATATAAAGTACAGTGTTCATTATATCATTTTTCGTGTTTTTACTCAAATCACTGATAGCAATTCCCAAAATTGAGACAATTTCTTCAAATTGCTCAATAATAGGGGTTATTTTTCGTTTTTCAATAGGAATTTTCAAATCTATAAACAAACGTCTCAGTTTCTTTCGATGCCCATTCAGGATAAGAACATCGCCAGTTTTTCGACACCTAATATGTACAGGTGTTTCTCGTGAAACCGTTACTTTTTGAACAGAATCCCCTTCAATAGGGATACCAAAGGAAAATAAATAGCCCATATATCGAACTTGATTTTGATAGTATAACACAAGTTCATCTTCCTTTTCATCGGCCTGAGGACTGATTTTACAAACTCGAAAATATTGATACTCTTTTATCAATTCATAGCCATTTTTAAGAGAATGACGATACTGGCTTTTAGTTGCTAAAATCTGTCGAACTTCGGCAAACTGAGCCTTTGTCAGATTTAAGTCTGGAAATTGATTAAGATAGTTCTGGAGCAAGATTCCTTGAGTTTGTTGAGAGTATGAAAATAGCTCATTCAAATCTTCCACATCAATTTGTTTCGAAAGTTCCGTTATTGTTGCTTGGTAATCTGAAATTTCCCTTCCAAAATCTAAAAGGGCGGATTTAAGACAAGGATTTTCTTTTTCAAGTTCTGGTAAATACCTATTCCGAATGCGATTGCGAAAATAGGTATTTTCCTGATTTGTTTGATCTTCGAAATGAAAAATTAGTGGAAAATCTTTTTTATGAAAATGCAACAAGGGACGGATGATTTCAATATCATCAACGACTTGACTTTCTTTTATTCCTGTTAAATGACGTAGTCTACTTCCTCGAATCAAGCGCATCAAAATCGTTTCAACCTGATCATCTGCATGGTGGGCAGTGACCAAGGCAGTTGCTCCAACCTCTTTTATGATTTTCCTAAAAAAATCATAACGAAACTCTCGAGCACGCGCTTCTGAAAAGTCTCCTGAAAAGCTTGTGATATAAATAGGAAGTCCAGCTGCATCAGCTAACTTCCTTAGTTCATTTTCCTCCCAGTCAGACTCACTTCTCTGCTTGTGATTGACATGTGCTAAAATCAACTCAATTCCCAACTCATTTTGATAAGTAGACAATAGCTGGAATAAAAACATTGAATCCAGTCCACCAGACAGAGCTAATACGATTTTAGAATGTTTTTTGAAATACTCTTTTCTGAGAAAATGATTTAAAAAATCCTGCTCCCTCATTTTAGAACCTCATAGACATCCTTAGCTATCTTAGCAATGGTGTCATAATCAGAATTTTTAGTGAAAATAGAGAGAACGAAAGGTGAGTCTGTAAAGACAATGGCAGTATCATGTTTGAACTCGTCAGCATCTCCGATTTTGTGAGCTACCTTAACCGAAACACCTTTCGCAATTCGTTGGTTATCAAAATTTGTCTTGCTTAGAGACTCTAGTACAAAGCCATTCTGATTATAAATAGCTTCCATGACCTTTCCAGCCATTTTTGAAGAAGTTAATTTATCATTCACATCCCAATCTTCACCCATAATGGTGGACATTTTTTCTTTAAAAGCCCCGTCAGATTGATTGGTCACATAATAACCTAAAATATTATGAGCAACATTGTCAGACTCTTTTGTTATCTTGGTAATTAACTGTTGGAGACTGTAATCTTTGTTGTCTCCTGTTTTAGGTAAACTACCGCTACCTTCTGGTTTATAGGATCCAGGGAAACTATTCACTTCTGGAATATACTTGAAGTTACTATCTAGTGTATACTCCCCTTGATTTATCTTATCTTGAGCATAATAAAGGTAAGTCAGTTTCAAGATGCTGGCCGCATAGAGTTTGCTGTCTTCATTCACCCCAGCTTCTTTTCCTGTACTCAGCTGTTTAACATAAATAGAGTAATTTTCATTCTGATAGTTGTTTGACAAGACTTCTTGAACCTTCTGGATACGATTATCTTCTTCTGAAACAAACTCTTTTGATACCCACCCAACTTGATCAATATGAAGAAATTCTTGTCCCTCAGCAAAGAGGGTTCTATCTACTGTTACGCGTTGATAGGGAGAGAGGGATGAAGAAATTTCTTTAGCACCATAAGGACTGTTATAGATAACAAACCCCGGTTCCAACCATACTTGTCTATTTTGAGTTTGAACTTGACTTTGATCATAGACTAAACGCTTATCTGCAGCAATAAACTGATGATTGTCTAATTTAAAAACAGGAACACCTTGTCTATTCAAACGCCATTCTACGATTTTAAAGGCTGTTCCAGGAGTCAATTTACCAGATTCCTTAACAAGATCTTCATTAGCATAGACAGCTGTTTCTCCATAAACCATTGGCGATTCAAGAACTTCTTTATAGTAAAATCCATGATCAGACTCAGTTAGATAATAAATTTCTTGTGAAGAGTAAGGAAGCTGTTTTTCCGTGCTAACTACTCTTGAAGTTATGATAAAAACAGATAGTAGCGATAACACTACTAAGAACTTACGCATTCTTCCCTTCCCTTTCTTCTTGTAATCGTAATAAATGATTTTTAGCCGCTAACTCTTCTAATTTTTCATCTGATAAACTTAAAAACTGCTCAACAACTTCTAATAAATTTTCCATGACATTACCTCGGAAGCAAATCAGGAATTGTATAAATCGCTTCTCGTTTCTTTGAGTAATAGTACTTTGCGCGTGCATATTTTGCTACATAGTCTTCATCTTTCAACTTTGTAGCAAAAGCGGATTCCTTATCCTTTTCATCACTAAGAGTTTGGTATTGTTCTTTCAACTCTGTCAATTGCTGACGGCGTTGCAGTAACTGATCATAGCTTTGGGCCAAGTTATAAGTTGGTAAAATAAACAACAAAATCATCAAAATAAGGACCCAACCCATAAAACGATTTCGTTTTTGTCTCTCCTTCATCAGGTAACGACGACGTTGATGTTCATTTTGAATAAAAGAATTATTCATCTGTACAATATTTTTAGACATTTTCTTCTACCCGTGTTTCACTGAGAATTTCATACATGCCTGCTGCATCTTCTTTTTTTGTACTATCTTTCATCTCTAGTACTTTAACAAGCAACAACTTATTTCCAAAGCGAATTTCAACTTGGTCATCAACTTTTAAATCCGTTGAACTTTTGGCCAAAATTCCATTCACCTTGATTCTACCTTTATCTGCTACTTCCTTTGCGACTGTACGACGCTTAATAATTCGTGATACTTTTAAATACTTGTCTAATCTCATTTTTATTACCTCAAATTATTATTGTACCATTTTTATCCTTTTTATAGAAGAAAAATGTCAGATGAGATTTGCTTTCTTTGATTCTTTTATCTCTAATAAACTTTCTCCAAAAATCAGCAGACCTTCTAAAATTTCATAATCCTTCTTGTTTCGGACATCAAATACAACTTCCATTAATCCTCTATTCTCCGCTATGGCTGCTTTTAAGTTCGTTGTGGATAAGGCTTTAAAATAATCTTGAGCCAAGAACAGTCGCTGAGTAATTGTTTCAAATTGAACTGTAATCTTATTTTCTTTTCTCTCCACACGTTCTACAAATACCTTGTCCAAGTAAGATTTGACCAAACCAATCTCTAAAAGATAGGCCACTACGTCTGGATATTCTCCAAAGCGGTCCATCAACTCTTCTTGTAATTCTTCATAGTTGACACGGTTGTCAATTTGACGAATTTTCTTGTAAATTTCAATCTTATGTCGTTGGTCAGAAATATAAGTATCAGGAAGATAGGCATCAATTTGTAAAATCAACTCAGCATTCCCTTTAGTCCTTGTATTCCCATTGCCATTACGTTTAGCGATAGCTTCCTCTAGTAACTGAGAATACAATTCAAAACCAACAGAATCAATGAAACCAGACTGCGATTTTCCTAATAGATTTCCTGCTCCACGAATCGAAAGATCTCGCATAGCAATCTTAAATCCAGAGCCCAATTCTGTAAATCCTTTGATTGCTTCTAATCTCTTCTCAGAGACTTCACTGATTGATTTTTCTGGACGATACATGAGATAGGCATAGGCAATGCGATTACTACGACCAACTCTTCCTCTTAATTGATACAAGGTTGACAAGCCCATATGGTCTGCATTTTCGATAAATAAGGTATTTGCGTTTGGAATGTCAACTCCTGTTTCAATTATGGTAGTTGTCACCAAAATATCATATTGTCCTTCAATAAAGTCCAATAAAGTATTTTCCAACTGAATTTCACTCATTTGTCCATGAACATACCCAATCGAAGCCTCTGGAATCAATTCCTGTAATTCTGAAACCTTCTGGTCAATCGTGTCAACTTTGTTGTAAAGATAGTAAACTTGACCTCCACGCTCCATTTCACGCAAGACAGCATCACGAATCACACTAGTATTCTTCTCCAATACATAGGTTTGAACAGGATAGCGATTAGTTGGAGGAGTTTCAATAACAGACAAATCTCGAATTCCCAGCATAGACATATGAAGGGTACGAGGGATTGGTGTTGCTGTCAAGGTTAGAACATCTACTTGTTTTTTCAGTTCTTTCAAAGTTTCCTTATGCTTGACACCAAATCGTTGTTCCTCATCAATAATCATCAAGCCCAAATCTGAAAACACAACATCTTTTGACAAAACACGATGCGTTCCAATCAAAATATCGACTTGACCATTCTTTAATTTTTCAAGTGTCTCTGCCTGCTCTTTTTTACTTCTAAAGCGACTCAACACATCAATATTAACAGCAAAATTTTGGAATCGTTCCTTAAAATTCGTATAGTGCTGTTGCGCTAAAACCGTCGTTGGAACTAGAACGACCACCTGTTTGTGATCATTGACAGCCTTAAATGCTGCACGCATTGCAACTTCAGTCTTTCCAAAACCAACATCCCCAACTAAAAGTCGATCCATGGGATGAGAATCCTGCATATCTCTCTTGATTTCCTCAATACTACGAAGTTGATCATCCGTTTCAACATAAGGGAAGGCATCATCAAAAGCATGTTGATCATCATCATCAGCTGAGAAAGCAAAACCCTTCAACTGACTACGCTCAGAATAAAGTTTAATTAAATCGTCAGCTATATCCTCTACCTGGTTCTTAACTTTTTGCTTGGCCTTTTTAAAATGCCCGTCATTTAATTTATTGAGTTTAGGAGGTTTCCCATCACTTGAAACATATTTGGACAGTAACTGAATCTGCTCTACTGGGATGGAGATTTGATCCCCATTTTGATATTGAACACTGACATAATCACGGTGAATCCCTTTGATTTCAATTGTTTCAATCCCTAGATATTGACCAATTCCATGAATATAGTGAACAACGTAGTCCCCTTTTTCAAGTTCATTATAATCTTTTAATCGCTCTGCATTTGACGCATGTTGTCTTCTAAAACGACGTTTTAATTTCTTTTGAAAAATCTCATGTTCAGTAATCAAGAGAATTTTTCCATCTACAAAATGAAAACCATGTCTTAGATTACCCTCAATCAAGTTTACAGATTCTTTACAGATAATTGACTTATCTTTGGAATCCAATTTAATCTTGTATTCCTCTAAAACATCCTCCAATGTTTTACTTCCCATTGAATTGCTAGACTGCAAAACAATGGTGTAGTCCATTTTTTTGTATCGCTCAATTTCTTCTTTAAGAAAAGAGAACTGATTGAAAAATTCTTGCATAGGGTATTGATTAAATTGATAAATGTGATCAAACTTGAGATTCCCTAAACCCTTTTGCAGATTAGAAAAAAAGGTCACTGGACTTCGTTTTTTATAGGTTTGCTCTGTATCTGCAAAATACTGCATCCCAGAAAATGATTTACCATTCTGTAAATCTTCTGTAAAGTATTGCGCTAATTCTCTTTCAAAAACTTCATATTGATTCATCAATTTTTGATAGTCATCAAAGAATACTGGCCTATCTTTTTCAATATAATCAAAGACAGTCCATGTTTTATCGTAACATAAAGACAAAAATTTTCGACTATCTGAATGTACTTGTTTTTGATGAAAACTTGACAAAATCTCTTCTAGATAGGATTTTAAAATCGGTGATAGAGTCTTCGAAATTTGCTTTTCTAAAGCTGACTGACCTTGTTGATAATCCTTTTCTCTCAAAAGTATGTCGCTAGCTGGAGAGATAGTGAGTTCTGTCTGATTTTCTTTTGATAATTGTGTTTCGACTTCAAAAATACGAATACCATCTACTTCATCGCCAAAAAACTCAATTCGGAAAGGTTCTAACTGAGACATTTCGAAAATATCTAAAATATCTCCTCGAATACTAAACTCTCCTTGTGTCTGTACTTGAGTAACTTTTCGATATCCAATTTCCTTTAACTGATGAAGTAGCTCGTGTTGGTCATATTCTTCACCAACTGCAATTTTTATAATACTTTCTTTAAATCTAGTCGGAGAGGGTAGAATCAATCGACTCGCTGCGACATTACAAACTAAAATCCCTTTCTTAAATGGATCAGTTAAAAAACGCAAGGCCTCAACTCGCGAAATGATTTTTTCTTGTGAAGACATCAAAAACTCTACCATAGGAGAGTCATCTACCAAAAATGGATAGACAACTTCCTCTCCTAAGAGAGAAAGAAGATCACTGATAATTTGTTCTGCTTCTCCATAAGTTGAAGTCAGTAACACAATCTTATTTTCTTTTTCTAGACTGCTTGCAATTGCAATAGCCTTGGTAGACGTTGATAAACCAAGAATTAGTTGTCTTTTCTTATTTATCAGATTTTGATGCCATTTTTTTATCTGGTCATTTTCTGAGAATAAATCTAATAAAGTCACCATTTAGCCGTTATACCTCTGCATTGTTTTCTCAAAGTTTTTCTCTTGTAAATAGTAGTTTACAGCATCGTCAACTTTGTCAATTGACTGTAAAATACCTACATAGTCATCTTGATCAAACTTACTTAAAACATGGTGAACAACTGACATGCCTTTTTTAGGTCTTCCAATTCCAATTTTAATACGGTTAAAGGTCTGAGTTCCAATATGTTGAATAATAGACTTGATACCATTATGCCCACCTGCTGATCCCTTTGCTCTTAAACGAATTTTCCCAACTTCCATGTCAAGATCGTCGTAAATAACGAGTAAATCTTCAATATCCAAACCATAGTAAGTCAATAGAGCATGAATAGCTTTCCCGCTTTCATTCATAAACGTCGTTGGTTTGACAAGATAAATTTTTTCGCCATTGAGGAAAAAAGAGGCTAGGTCAGCTTGAAATATCTTGTCGTGTGTAAAGGTGACGTTTTGTTTTTTAGCTAGTTGGTCAATCAACATAAAGCCAACATTGTGCTTGGTTTCAAAATATTTATCCCCTGGGTTTCCTAATCCTACAAGTAATTTGGTCATTTATTTTCCTTTCAAAAGCCAAAAGGGTTGGAATTTTTTTCCAACCTAATTGACACTATTTAAAATGTTAATTAAACGTTAAAGCGGAATTCCATGATATCGCCATCTTGAACGATATATTCTTTTCCTTCTTCACGCAAGCGTCCAGCTTCTTTTACAGCCTTTTCAGATCCGTATTTCACTAAATCCTCATATGACATGGTCACTGCACGAATAAAACCTTTTTCAAAGTCTGAGTGGATAATACCAGCTGCTTGAGGAGCCTTCATCCCACGCTTAAACGTCCAAGCACGAACTTCTTTTTCACCAGCTGTAAAGTAAGTTCCGAGTCCAAGCAAGTGGTAAGCTGCACGAGTCAACTTATCAACACCTGATTCTGTCAAGCCAAGTGCTTCAAGAAACTCTTGCTTATCTTCATCGTCTAACTCAGAAATTTCTTCTTCAGCACGCGCAGAAATAACTACTACTTCAGCATTTTCTGTCGCTGCAAATTCACGAATTTGTTTGACATAGTCGATAGAATCTGGATCTGAAACTACATCCTCATCCACATTAGCAACATAAAGAACTGGCTTAGTGGTCAAAAGGAAGAGTCCTTTGACTACTTTTTGTTCCTCATCTGTGAATTCAATGGTACGTGCTGATTTTCCATCTTCAAGAACAGGTTTAATCTTTTGAAGAACGTTAAACTCTGCTACGGATTCTTTATCTTTTTGCGTACGTGCCATCTTTTCTACACGCGCATAGCGTTTATTTACTGACTCTAGGTCAGCAAGAATCAACTCCAAATTAATGGTATCAATATCTGCAAGTGGATCCACAAAGGCGTCTTCACGTCCTTGCTCACGCATAACATTTTCATCATCAAATGCACGCACAACATGAACAATCGCATCTACTTCACGGATGTTAGCCAAGAATTTATTTCCTAGCCCTTCTCCTTTTGATGCTCCTTTTACAATCCCTGCAATATCTGTAAATTCAAATGTTGTTGGGACTGTCTTTTTAGGTGTAATCATTTCCGTTAGTTTTTGTAGGCGTTCATCTGGAACTTCCACCATTCCAACGTTTGGATCAATAGTCGCAAATGGGTAGTTTGCTGCCTCTGCTCCTGCTTTTGTAATTGCATTAAAAAGGGTTGATTTACCAACATTTGGCAAACCAACGATACCTGCTGTTAAAGCCATAGTTTCTCATTCTCCGTTCTCATTTCAATCCCTAACATTATAACACAAAAAGGGAAAACTTGCTAACCCTCTAACTAAGGGTTCTTAGTCAATAATCTTGTTCATTTTTCTTTCAAAATCATGGCGACTCA
Source organism: Streptococcus sp. KHUD_018 (assembly GCF_054861215.1). Next base: position 6,005 of record NZ_CM142176.1, on the reverse strand, counting down.
TCATGACAAGGTGGTCACAATTGCTACATTTGATTTTGATATCTGCCCCTACACGTGTAATTTCCCAACGATTGGCTTTTTTTCCTGTTGATTTAATTATGCAAGCATGTGTTTTTTTCATCTCAACAAAATTTCCAACTTGATACATACTACTCTCCTTTTCTTTTTTGATTATATCATAAAAGAGGCGAGCCAGGCTCAACCTCTTTAACTTAATTTGTACGAACTGGTGTGATGAGCTGCATGAAGTCTTCGTCAGTATCTGCTGGAACAAGAGTGAATGGACGAACAGCTGAGATAAAGCTGATAGTTACTTTTTCACTATTTAAAGCCTTGAGGGAATCAATCAAGTAAGTTGGGTTGAAACTAATAGTCAAATCGTCTCCAGTCACCTGCTCAGTATCGATTTCTTCGTTTACTTTACCAACTTCTGGAGAGTGAACATGGGCACTAACAACTCCACCTTTAATTTCAAGCTTCACAGTACCATTTTGAGTTGCACTTGATAAGAGACGAGCACGCTCCATAGATTGACGTAAATTAACCACATCAAAAGTAATTGTAGTATTAAAATCTGTTGGGATCAAACGATCCGTATCAGGATAGTTTCCTTCTAGGAGACGAGTATAGAAGCTAATATTTTCGCTTCTAAAGAGGATTTGATTATTTGCAAAGAAAATCTCCACTGTTTCAATATCATCCGTAAATACAGCTGAAAATTCGCGTAGAGAGCGACTAGGAATTACAACATCGAAATCATCGCCATTTTTTTCAAGAGTCAATTTTTTCTGGCTAAGACGATGAGAGTCTGTCGCAACTGTTTTTAGTTCTTTGTGTTGGCTCAATACGAAGTGTACACCTGTTAAGATGGGACGACTTTCTTGCGTACTTGCAGCAAAAGCTGTCTCATTGATAATTTTCTTGAGCAGTTTTGTTTCAAGAACCAAAGGAGTACTTGCTGAAATTTCTTGGATTCGTGGATATTGTTCGCTATCTTTTCCTTTTAGGGTGATTTCTGATTTTCCACTTGTTAAGACAATTTGTTTTTGTTCAATTTCTTTGAAATCTAGCGTTACATCTGGAAGACTAGATACAACATTGATAAAGAAAGAAGCTTCAAGAAGAATCGAACCTAAGGAAGTAATCAAAAGACCTGCATCTTCATTCTTTTGAGAAATGAAATTTTCAATGGAAATTTGACCATTTGATCCAATTAAAGTAATTCCTTCATTGGTAACATCAATTTTGATGGTTGATAAAATTGGAATAGCATTTTTGGAGCTAATTGCTCGTTTTGTGGTATTTAGGGCTTGTAGAAATAAATTTTTATTAATTGAAAAATGAATCATGGATTCTCCTTTATTTATTTTTAGTATTAGAAGGATAATAGAAATAATAGAGTGTGTGAATTCTGTGGAAAACTGATTTCTATTTAATGATTTCAAGCTTTTTAGCTTGTTTAAAAAATGTGGATAAAAAAGATAAGAAAGGAAAAGTTATCCACAAGCTACTTAATTTTCTTTTTGATTGCTTCTATTTCTAAACGTAAATTATCGTCTTCGTCAATCAAGGATTTAATTTTAGCATGGGCATGAATAACGGTGGTGTGATCCTTTCCTCCGAATTCTTTTCCGATTTTTGGAAGACTATTATCTGTCAGTTCTCTAGCTAGATACATAGCAACCTGACGTGCCAAAACGATGTTTTGAACTCGTCTTGTACCCTTCATTTCTTTGACACTCACTCCATAAAAATTCCCCACTTCAGTTTGTATTTTGTCAATTGGAATGACTAGCATTTGGCTAACATCTTGCTTGCGCGCTCTAATAGCTTCTGCCGCAATATCAATGCTGATATCCTTAATCTTCTTCACTCTGGCAATTAAAGTGATATCGTTGATCGCTCCTTCAAGTTCTCGAACATTTGAATCGAATTGACCTGCTAGGTATTCTAGTGTATCGCTTTGAAAATTATAGTCCAAATGTTCCGTTTTACTCTGAAGAATGGCGATACGTGTCTCAAAGTCAGGTGGTGTGATATTTTGAGTCAAGCCCCAGCTAAAGCGCGTGACAAGTCTTTCCTCAAGGCCCTCTAAATGTTTAGGACTTCGGTCACTAGTCAGAACGATTTGTTTTTGATTGCTATGAAGAGCATTGAAGGTATTGAAAAATTCTTCTTGAGTTGCAACTTTTTTACCGCTGAGAGATTGGATATCATCGATCAGTAAGAGATCAAGGCTACGGTAAGTCTTTTTGAATTTCTCCATTTCCCCAAGTCTCAGGTGTTCAAGAAAATCATTGATAAAACTTTCAGCAGGAATATACTTAACCCGAGCTTCAGGAATATTTTTTAGAATTTCATTTCCGATAGCATTCAGTAAGTGGGTTTTCCCTAGTCCAGGACCACCATAAATGAAAAGGGGATTATAAGTCAAGGCGAGATCTTCGGAAACAGCCAGAGCAGCAGACTTAGCCCAGATATTCCCATCTCCTTGAATAAAGTTATCAAAGGTATATTTTTCCTTCAATCCTGTTTCAGAATATGGAATAGCAAGATTGGCCTGTGAAGCAACATAATGATTGCTATTTTCAGAATCCATGACATAGGTTGAAGATTCTTCCTCAGGCTTTGTTAAGACAAATTGAGTTTTTATTTCAGTATCATAAACTTCAAAACCAGCAGCCACAATGATATCTTTGAGTTGTTTTTTCCAAACCATTTCCATTTCAGGTCTAGGTAAAAAGATAGTAGCTACATTTCCCTCCACTTTTATGAGTTCAGCAGGTGTGGCATAGAAATCGTACATGGAACGTGTCAATCTTTCTTGAGCCAATTCCAAGATTTGATTCCAAAATTGTTTTTCTTTCATCGATTATCCCCTCCTTTGCTATATTTGATGTAAAAAGGTTTACTGTTAGACTTATTTTACCATAGATGCTAGCATTTTTCCACAATCTGTGGAAAAGAATCCACAATGTTTACACTTTTTATCCACAGGTTGGGGATAAGTGAGGGATTTCCTTGAATTCTTTGGTTTTTTGCTATAAAAAATAGTGGATAAATTTGTGGGTTGAAAAAATAAAAGAACAGCCTTATTTCAGGCTGTTGATAATTCTGTCATATTCTTCTTGACTTGAAAAAGAAATAATAACCTTTCCAGTATCTTTTTTAGAAAGTTTAATTTCTACATTCAATCCAAGTTGTTTTTTTAATTTATCTTCCTCATCTTTGATGAAAGAATTACTTTTTTTCTGCTTCTTTTGTTTTTTCTCTGTCAGTAATGTTTCGAGCTTTCTCACAGAGATATCTTCATTTTTGATTAGTTGAAAGAAATATTCCTGTCGCTCTTTATCCAAACCAACTAGTGAGCGTGCATGAGCTTGAGAAATTTTTCCATTTTCTACTTCAGATAAGATATGCTCTGGTAGGGAAAGCAAACGAATAAAATTAGTGATATAAGGACGAGATTTACCCATTTTATCCGCTATCTCAGTGTGAGTAAATCCTTTTTCTACCAAAGATTCGTAGGCGCGTGCCTCTTCAATCGGATTCAAGTTTTCTCTCTGTAAATTCTCAATGATAGACTGAATCATCATTTCCTGATCTGAGAGGTGTTTTACAACTGCTGGAATAGAGGTCAGACCAGCCAAGAGAGAAGCTCGATATCGTCTTTCTCCTGCAAGGATTTCATAACCAATTACAGGAGATTGACGAACGATGATTGGTTGGATTAGCCCATTTTCTTTGATTGACTGAGCTAATTCTTTTAATTTTTTTACATCAAATTCTTTCCGAGGTTGATAGGGATTTTTTTGTATTTCCGAGATAGAAATCATTTCAAATTTTTCCATGATTCTACACTAACATATCTTTTATTATATGTAAAGTTTTCTTTACACTGATGTCAATTAAGATTCTAAATCACTTGTACTTTTATCTAGCTTAACAGTTGTAGTCTCCTCTTTCCCATTTCGATAGTAGGTGATTTTAATGGTGTCTCCGATAGAATGATTGTAAAGAGCACTCTGTAAATCTGTTGACGAAGAAATCTCCTTGTCGTCAACTTTGGTAATAACGTCGTATTTTTCAAGGTGACCAGATGCAGGCATATTACTTTGAACAGATTTTACCACTACACCAGAAGTTACGCTACTTGGAATATTGAGTTTTCTAAGATCACTAGCTCCAATATTAGCTAAATTAACCATTTGAATTCCAAGAGCAGGGCGAGTCACTTTACCATCACTTTCAAGCTGTTTAATAATATTTTGAGCATCATTTGATGGGATTGCAAAACCAAGACCTTCGACAGAGGTTCCACCATTACTTGCAATTTTACTTGATGTAATCCCGATAACTTGGCCCTGAATGTTTACAAGTGGACCACCAGAGTTACCAGGGTTAATGGCAGTATCTGTCTGAATAGCTTTTGTAGAAATGGCTTGACCATCTTGAGATTTTAGAGAGACATTTCGATTGAGACTTGAAATGATTCCTTGGGTAACTGTATTGGCATATTCGGATCCTAGAGGACTACCAATTGCGATTGCAGTCTCACCAACATTTAGTTTGCTAGAATCTCCAAATTCTGCTACGGTTGTGACTTTTTCTGAAGAAATTTTTACGACAGCAATATCAGAGAACGTATCAGAACCGACAATTTCACCAGGAACTTTTGTACCGTCTGCTAAACGGATATCAACTTTTGAAGCTCCTTTAATAACGTGGGTATTTGTCACAAGGTAGGCATCTTTCCCATTCTTTTTGTAAATAACACCAGAACCTTCACTTGCTACCTGTTGAGAGTCGGTATCCGTATCTGTCTCGTCATTTCCAAAAACACTATTTTGCCGATTTGCTGAATAAGTGATGACCGACACAACGGCATCTTTTACCTTATTAACGGCCTGAGTTGTTGCATTTTCATTTTTGTAGGAAGTCTGAGTAACAGTGTTTGTAGTGTTATTTGTGGCTTGACTTACTTGTTTTTGATAAAGTTGCAGTGTCACAAAACTTCCTAGGGCACCACTCAAAAATCCTATCAGAATGATGATAAGAAAGGTAACTCCTTTTTTGTAAAATGTTTGTAAGTGTTTCATAAACGCCTCCGTTTGTTTTTTATTTGGTTAAAGTATAAATCTATTAACTTAATTCAAGCTTAAAGGTAAAAGTTTTACACAAGTTGTGGATAACTTACGTTATTCTGTGAATTCACTAGTAATTTTGAATGATTTTTTTGTGTATAAGATGTGAAATGAAGTGTGGATATGATAGAATAGAAGAATGAAAATAAAAATTGTAACAGTAGGAAAATTAAAAGAAAAATACCTTAAAGATGGAATTGCTGAATATACCAAACGAATTTCTCGTTTTGCTACTGTAGAAATTATTGAATTAGCTGATGAAAAAACTCCAGATAAGGCAAGTGAGTCAGAAAATCATAAAATATTAGAAATAGAGGGAAATCGAATTCTTTCCAAAATTGGAGAAAGAGATTTTGTCGTTGTGTTAGCAATTGAAGGAAAAACTCTCTCTTCAGAGGAATTCAGTAAGCAGTTAGAACAAGCTCCCATAAAGGGATTTTCTACCCTTACATTTATTATTGGTGGGAGTCTGGGACTATTCCCTGCTGTGAAGCATCGTGCTAATCTCTCTGTTAGCTTTGGACGTTTGACCTTGCCACATCAGTTAATGAGATTAGTTCTTGTTGAACAAATTTATCGTGCTTTTACCATTCAGCAGGGATCCCCTTATCATAAATAGAAGATTGACTTACCTCTTATTTTTTGATAGAATGGTCATGTTAGGTCTCATAGCTCAGCTGGATAGAGCATTCGCCTTCTAAGCGAACGGTCGCAGGTTCGAATCCTGCTGGGATCAGTACATTAGAGAAAAAGCTGGGATTACTCCCAGCTTTTTTCTTAAAAAAGTGCATTTCAGGTACAAAACAGTGCAGTTGAGAAGAAATTTTTCTTAAATAATTTTCATTTTGTATAATAGGTTTG